>JBLNFG010001019.1:0-4958 GCA_050263495.1 Myxococcales bacterium
TGGTTACGTGAACCGGGCGGCAGGCGAAGAATGTGATGCGGGCCCCGTGTCGGTTGCGGGCTGCAAGTCGTGTCAGGTCGATGCGGGGTATTCGTGTGCCCCTTCATCGCTCACGGGCGCGTCCGTTTGCAGTCCGATCTGCGGCGATGGCCTTGTGGTCGCCGAAGAAGCCTGTGATGACGGCAATACAGACGTCTGCGGTACATGCAACGCGACGTGTACGGCCGTGAGCGCCGGTCACGATTGCATAACTGGCATTGGATGCATGAGCTCCGCCGACTGCGCTAGTAACGTCTGCATCGCAAACCGATGTGAACCCGCTGCCATGTGAGCCGCACCTTGCGCGTCACGGAGCGTCAGTATCGGAGTATTTCGAGAGGCCCATACGTGCCTTCCAAGGCGGCGGCGTTGCAGCGACCGTGCAGTGCTGAGCGTCACGAATCCGTTTCTGTCCCAGAAAAGTGGCTGGGCCAAGTGACCGCGTCGATTCAAGAACAAGAACAAATGACTGTTGCGCGGAGACCGAATTCGCCACACCCTTGGCCGCTTTCGCGCCACCGGTTGACTTCAGCTGCCCACTCCGCACGCGTCCTTTTCGCGCGCTTTTCACCATTCGTACTGCCTCTCGCTGTTTCCATGTGCGGCAGTCTGCAGCGTCACCGACACCTTCGCATTCAGACGGGGTGTGGCTTACGTCGCGCCGTCCACTCTGACGCCAGGTGACGGATCATTTCTTATGGACGCGATTGAGCACAGAAACTGCGAGCGAACGCGTAGCTATATGCGAACGGAACGCAAAGCGCGATCAATCGCCAACTGAGCCTCTACGTCGATCTTACGCAGGTCGCTTACGACTTCAATTGTTATTCGAGCGCTCTGCATCCAATCGGGAAGGCATAAAGAATGGAAATGTTTGTGAAACGAACTATCGCTCAGACACAGTCCGGGAAGGCACGCATATTAGCGTTGACTCGCTCGCCCAATTCGAATCCTATGATTCACGTAACAAGCAACGCACGCATCCCAACCCGGAATGGTGAGCTGTCAAATCGAACCGCACAGACCCTAAGACTTCCTAGAAACCTCGGGAATGTCGGGGTCATCAGGCCATTCTTGACAGAAGTTATGTTTTTCTTGGTTGGGAGAAATGGATACTTCGATGGACGAGACCATGACACTCCCGAATGCCGCGACAACGTTCGGGTTCACTTCACAGATCGGACCGGTGATGGTCGGAAGAGATGAGACCACCGCCAGCGCGCATGTTGGCAGGACCATCTAATTCTACGGCTGGGCGGACCCGACAAATACTACGATCACCGCGGACAACCTTGAGGTGATCAAGTTGTATCCGGGTAAGAACCATGGCACTTGGTTGTCCACGCCCTGCGCTGAAGGTCGCTTGAACGGTGTCGCAAACGTTACGATCACCCCGTCTTCCAAAGACCCGAATCAACGAAAACTCAATGTGAAGATCACCATCGCTTAGTCCAGTACTCACGAAAGTCGGTCGATGAAGTGCCCTCAGTCATCAACGGGCTCTGGGCTCTGGTGCGATACCGTTCTGATCTTCGGGATGTGCCTTCGAAGCTTACTCAAGCTTGGTTGCCTGCTCAGCTATTTTGCCAACGCTAGTTCGAGGGCCAAGGGGTACTAGCCTTCTTTGTTCGGAGAATAGTTACGTTGCGCCAGGCGCATGCCCGGCGCACGTCGCGAACTGCCCTCTAGGGCAGGCCGAGTCACCAACATGAACAATCCTGGGAGGAAATAAGATATGTCAAGTTTCGATATCACTGCCACTGTCGCCAAGAGTTTCGATGTGACGCTCTACTCTCACGGCGGCACGGGTTACAGCTGGGCCCAGACGGGTCTACCGGGATGCATAGCGCTCACTGACATTGCCAGCCAACAGGTCGTCCCTCTCAATGGCGGCGCGGTACGCACCATATTCACCTTCCTCGGATTGAAGGAAGGCTCCGGTGCGCTGACGTTCAGCTTGATCCGCCCATGGGAACCTGCAGCCGCAGCCGATGAACGCTCGTATCAAGTCACCGTAAATCTGTGCGACGTCGAAGGCGCCATGGCATCCGCTGCAGGTAACGCGCATTTCCCCCCGGTTGTGTTCTCCGAGTGTTCGGGGGAACACGAGGGCAAGGCCGTTATCCAGAGCGACAAGAATTGTACCCTCAAGTACGGCATCCCTCCGCACGACAAGAATTGTAACTTGAAATACGGCTTCCCAATTTCCGTTCTATATGCTGTTCATCCCCCGATTGCCAGATACATGGCGCAGCCGCCGCGGAAGTAACTGGGGCGACGGGTAGGAATTACTGCAACGAGTAAGACTCGTTCGGGGTGTTACTCGTTGCAGCGAGTCAACAGGTTGATGGGAGTAGGTAACATGCAAAATCCAGTGACTGCCGTTTGGGAACTGACCATGGGCTGCAACATGCGCTGCAAGCATTGTGGCTCGAGTTGTACCACCCCGTTGGCCGACGAGTTGACACCCGAAGAGTCCATAAAGCTCTGCGACGAGATCGGATCACTGGGACTCAAATGGATCACCCTATCCGGCGGTGAGCCGTTGCTCCGAACCGATTGGTCTCGACTCGTGCGACGGCTCCGTGACCACGATGTCGTACCCAATATCATCACCAATGGCTGGCTGTGTACCGAAGAGGTGGTCGAACTCGCCAAACAATCGGGTGTTGGCACGTTTGCGGTTAGTCTCGATGGTCCGCAGGATGTGCATGACTTTATTCGTGCGCCTGGGTCATTTCGCCGAGTACTAGCGGCACTCGGTATCATGGCCGACAAAGGAGTCAGCGCTGGTGTGATTACCACCGTGCATCAGCGCAATATCGATCGATTGGGTGAATTGCGCGACATTCTGATCGACCTCGGTGTCGATAACTGGCAGCTGCAGATAGGGCTACCGATGGGCAACTTCGGCGAACCAGCACATCGTGCCATGGTGCTTCCGCCAGAAGGCGTCCAGACCGTAGTGGACTTCATTCACGGTCACAGTCTGGACGAGCGTATGCGCATCTACCCGGCTGACTGCTTGGGATACTACAGCGTAAAGGACGTCGAAGCGCGAACCCGGGCGTATCGATCGAGCACGCCCGTCAACTGGTGTGGCTGCAACGCCGGCAAGCGGAGCTTCGGCGTTCTTCACAATGGGGACATAGTGGGATGTACGTCGATTCGCGATCGGGCGTTCATTGAAGGGAACATTCGCTCCCGTCCGCTCTGCGACATTTGGAACGACCCAGGCGCCTTCAGTTGGAGCCGGGGGCTAACGAAAGAGCACCTTGGCGGTAATTGCCAAACTTGCCATCTTGGCAGCGTCTGTTTAGGCGGTTGTCCGAATACGCGGTTGACGACGCACGGGACGATTCACTCTGGCAATGAGTACTGCCTCTATTCGATAGGCCTGTCTCGGGCCAAGGCAGCCTTGGTCTCAACGTCAACAGCCCATATCGACATCCGAGCCGTTGCGCGTCGGTTCATCGAGAACGGCGAGTACCAGCTGGCGGGGATGGCACTCGAACACCTGCTGGCCCTCGACAAGAGCGATCCAGACCTCTATGCGCAGTATGGCTTCGTGTCCTATTCTCTTGGTAATTTGGCCCGGGCACGCGATGCAAATCGCGAAGCGTTGTTACTTGACCCGAAGCACGTCTACGCCATGAAGGGCTTGGGCGTGGTGCTGCATGCGATGGGAGAAGTGGAAGATGGAATCGCGTATCTGCAACGAGCCGTGGCCATGACGAATGGGGACGACATGGATAGCTACCATGACCTGGCGGTACTCTACATCGAAAGCGGGCGAAAGCGCGATGCGAGGGTTCTGCTCGAACGCGCGAAGAACCTCTCTCCGCCATTTGCCGAAGCCAACGCGGCGCTCTACCAGCTGGCGGACTAGGGGTTGTCCCGGGATTCCCGGGTTTCCAGTCTGCTGCGCAGCTAGATCCTCCGGCTGCAGCGCGCGGCCTCGTCGCTGCGCTCCTCAAAGTAGGCCAACTACTCCTGCGGTGCTCACTCCTCGGGCGCGCGCTTCACTTGCCGCCTTCGGCGCACGCCCAGCTCCGCTGGGCACCGTTGATCTCGCCGAAAAGCTCCACTGCGTGGACCTTTTCACCTCGGTTCGCTCGGGTTTTGGCTGATCGCAACGAATAGAAACCCGGGACACCCCCTAGTAACCCAAATCTTCTGAGGTATCGAATCTGAGTACCTACGCATAACAAGTGACATTGAACGTACGCGCGATTTGTGAGACCACTACAGCAACCAAAGAAAACCAAGGTCGCTTCCACTGTGTTACCTTACTGACGAAACATAGCCCCTCGAATTCGCAGTTCAGTCATCCAACGTTGGGATTCGCGTTCTTTGCCCCCTCATCCTGGCGAGGACGGCAAGCCCAGCGGGTGCCATTCGTGGTGTCTGAGAAACTGACGAATTTGCTCGCTCAAAATCACAGCACCTTCGATTCCATATGGATCGCAACGGCCGTTATTCGCCGCGAATCGCAGCGATCTCGAGCTCAACCTTCACGCGCAGGGCATTGCTGATGATGCAATGCGTTTCAGCCTGTTCAATGAGACTGGTGAGTTCGCCCTCCCGGCCCGTGTCCGTCGAAGCCTCGACGTGGAGCCTAATCGAAGTGAATCGCAGCCCGTCTTTCGTCTTCTCGAGCGTACCGCACGCTTTGGATATGTAACGCTTGATTGGGACTGCCTTGCGACGTGCCAACGCGACCAGAGTCGTCATGTGGCAGCTAGCGACCGCAGCCAGCAGCATATCTTCTGGGCTCTGGTGCCCGGTTCGGCCGTCAAACTGCGGCGGCGGTCCGACTCGAAGGGGCTGCTCTTCCGCCGCCGTGAGGATCCCCTCGGCATGGGATGGATCCTCGAGCTGCACGGAAACCTCGTAGTGATGTGGAAATGGGGCGGGCA
>JBLNFG010001020.1:0-3427 GCA_050263495.1 Myxococcales bacterium
GAGCGCCTCGTTCGGCTCTCCGAACCTGTCCGTGCGCGCGTCGTGGTCACGGTTCTCTTCCTCGCGACGGAAGACCCGACGGCGAAGCAGGCGGTCGCGGTGCATGACGCAAGTGTCCGGTCGCACCACAACCACATCGCCTGGTTCAATCGTTACCGACTCCTGACCTTTGGCTAGGATCTGCGAAATGGTCCGGAACACCTCTGGGTAGGAATGGCGCACCAGATCCATGACCGCTGCAACCGGCACGTCCTCGCCTCGCTGCAATGAGGCGAGCAGAGCTGCGTGGTTTTCGAGCTGCAGAGTCATCGGTTCACTCTTACACCGAGCCATAGACTTACCGCAATCGGTTCAAGAGTCAAAGCGCCCGCGTGAAATCGCCGACCGCCGAATCCCGCTGAATTGCAGGTATCGGCTCGCTGGCACACCGGCACGCTGAAGCGATTGACAGCGTTTGTGAGGTGCAATTACGAGGGGGGCTCCTCGGTGCATGTGGGAGGCATCGACGCCACATCGTAGTTAATTGTCACTGCCGCTGTACCAAGTCTTAACTGCCGGGTATTTGGGCGACGCTCCACGATGCGATGCGACTCGATGATCCCCAATTGATCGAGCTGTTGGCGCGCACGGAATACGTCAACATTCACTTTGCTGACGTCGCCCGCGATGCGGCGGCAGAGCTCATCTGTGTGTAACCATCCTTGCTCCAACTCGGGTGTGCCGTCCGTCGCCGACGCGATCCTTGCCTCGGCAAGCACGAGCAGTAACTCGTGATACGCACGGTTAGTGATGGCGCGTGAGTCGGACCCCGCGGTGATGAACAGTACAATCGACTCACGATCTCGACTCACGTCGAAGCGCAAGAACAAATCGTCGAAGTTGGCCCAGCCGCCCATGCGCGCCAACCCCGTCTGCGCCGTCTCCGCACCCGGCGGAGGTAGCTCTATCGACCAAATTTGATCTTCAATCTGGATCTTGGCGAAATCCGTTAACTGCCTGACTGCACCCTCTCGCTCCTCGTACCAGCCGTCGAGTCCTTGAAAGATCGTGACCACGGGATGAGATTCATCCGGCAGCACCACGAGGCCCAGTTGGGGTTCGACCCGTGCACCCGTGAGTTGGTTGCGCAACCGCATGCGCGGGGGTTCATCGCTAACAAAGCGATAAGCAGGCGTCGGTGCGCCGAATCCAATGATCGATCCTGGCACCAGCGGGTGCTTCCTACCTAAGTCGATCTTTACGCCGTCCAGAAAAGTACCGTTCGTGCTCGCAAGGTCTCGAAGGTACCAAGTTCCCTTGTCAAAATAGATGCTGGCGTGCTCCGCTGATACTCGAGGGTCGGAAAGCACGACACCGCAATAGGCAGCCCTTCCCACCAGGGTTCGATGTCCAAGGGACTGGCATTGTTCGTCGGGGCGCATGAGCACCGCCATCGCTCCAAGATAGACGTCGTAAAGTCGGATATCTAGGGGTGTCCGAGGGCGCGCTTACCTTGACCAACAGGCCGCTTGCTGCCGTGCACAATCGCGGGTTTATCCCCACAGAACACCTGCGATCTGAAGCCGCACTCCATGGCAGCGCCCGGTTTAACCCTAGCCAACGGTGAGGAGAGTGCGCACCCTCACCCAACCGGAGTCACTTGAACACGTGCCTGGCCGGTCCACTGAACGCTCGAAGTAGGACTGTCCCGATCACGTCGTCGGAGCACAAAGTTAGCTGCCGCCCTTCTGCTGTGGGTGGCCGCCATTCACTTGGGTCTTGGCATTGCGAACGATAACGGAGATAAGCCAACAGTGACCTACGACGCTTCCCCCGACCGCTATGATTCAATGAACTATCAGCGCTGCGGGCGCAGTGGTCTGCGTTTGCCACGTGTGGCGCTTGGCCTTTGGCACAACTTCGGAGGGGTGGATGCTGTAACGAATGCGCGCAAGATGTTGCTCGGCGCGTTTGATCTCGGCATCAACCATTTCGATCTTGCCAACAACTACGGACCACCGCCAGGCTCTGCCGAGGAGACGTTCGGACGCATCCTGGCGAGCGACTTACGCCCGTATCGCGATGAGATAATCATCTCGACCAAAGCCGGCTACGACATGTGGGACGGACCTTACGGCAATTTCGGCTCCCGTAAACACTTGTTGGCTAGCTTGGATCAGAGCCTCAAGCGCATGTGCGTGGAGTACGTCGACATCTTTTACCATCATCGCCCGGATCCCGAGACGCCGCTCGAGGAGACCATGGGTGCACTCGCTTCTGCCGTGCACGCTGGTAAGGCGCTTTACGTCGGTCTCTCCAACTACAACGCTGAGCAGACCCGTAAAGCGGCCGCGATATTGCGTCAGCTAGGCACGCCGTGTGTGGTGCATCAGCCATCGTACAGCTTGTTCAATCGCACAGTGGAACACGGCCTGCTCGAAACGCTCGAAACGGAGGGCATCGGCTGCATCGCGTTCTCGCCACTTGCCCAAGGGTTACTCACCAATCGCTACCTCGAGTCGATCCCAGAAGACTCGCGCGTCGCCAAACCAAGCCCATTTCTGCAGAAGTCGGCGCTAACTACGAGCAAACTGGATCAGGTTCGCGCGCTCTCCGCGCTCGCTCAGGATCGCGGGCAGTCACTCGCGCAGATGGCGCTTGCGTGGGTCCTGCGTCGACCCGAGATGACCAGCGTCTTGATCGGCGCGAGTCGCCTAAGCCAAATCAACGACTGCACAGGCGCGCTGAAAGTACCGACCTTCTCCGAGCAAGAATTGAGCGAAATCGATCGAATCGTGGTGTCTGTGTAAGTTCCGCCGCCAAGCTTGAGTTCTTTGGGTCTGCGGAGTGAGATCTCGGACAGTCAAGTTGAGGAACCAATGAATTCGAAAGAAAAGTCTTGGCTGATAAAGAGATCACTGAAGCCTTCTGAAAAAGGCATGTCAGCCCCGAGCACGGACAGCTCCAGTCGTTTCTTTTGGCTTAGCCGAACCGCAGTCTTGGTACTTGTCGCGACGGCCACGATTGGCTGCGACGTGGGTTGTGGGCACTCATGTTCGTCCAAGCGAGACTACGCATCTCACATGCTCCTGCCGGAGGAGTGTTCGGGCGTGTGCACGGTCCGGACCGGTTGTCGTTGCGCCAACCTGATCGGTGGTGGCATGACTTCGAGTGGGACGTGCTCGGTGTTCTGCGAGAAGCGTGGCACGCAGGACTTCTGCGAGAGTACCGCTGAGTGTATCTGGGGAGACGCCTGCGCCCGACGAGTGGATTGTGGCGCACTCTGGAAAGAGAATGACTGCCACAAGTATGGAGAATGTGGATGGTACCAGAACTGCTAAACTGACGGCTTCACGCAACTCGCCCATCTCGGCTGCTACGCTCGCTCAACCAGAGCGAGATAAGCTGCGCAGCAACGTAAACAGAAAGGCCGCCTCTCGAGGCGGCC
>JBLNFG010001021.1:0-5040 GCA_050263495.1 Myxococcales bacterium
GCATTGCCAGTCAATATCTTGGCCGTTCCGCGACTCCGCCTCTCGCGTTGGCATTGGAGCCAGCTTGGGAAATTCTAACGAATCCGGATGCACTTGCTGGCCAGGTAGAACAACTAGCGCCCCTCGAGCGGAAGCTGCTGAGGGCCGTCGAAGAGGTCGGTGGCGAGGTTGACACAGAAGAGCTACTCGAACTCGAGCGGGAGCCTTTACGATTGCGTGGCGCCACTGGCGCGACCCCTTCCCGGCGGGGCGTCGGATTTGCTCTTGAGCGACGTGGCCTCCTCATCCCGATCCACCCCAACCGCCACGTGATCCCGTCTGAAGTAGCCACGGTCGTTGGCGCCCAACGCCGGGCAGAGCGCGATGAACAGCGCTCGCAAATCAGGGCTTTCGTAATTGGGGATGATCACGCGCCGAGGCGGGCGCGCTTTGCAGAGAATCCGGTGCCAGTCGCTCTGGCAATGGCATTATGCGTGCGTGAACCGACGGTCGAGGTTCGCGACGGTGTGGGCACGCCGCGATCATTGATCACGCGATTGGCCACTCGATTCGGCCGCGAGCCGACGGAGGTGGCACTGATAGCCGCGGTGAGTCGCGCCATCGGGCTGTGGGATGCATCAGCGAGCGTCGTTGCAGCACCACCGGGCTCCCACACGGTGCACGATCTAGGACAGGTGCTGTTCTCAACCTGGAGGCGCGGTGGCGCCTGGGACGAGGCCAGGCCAGAGGGTGAGATCCTTCGCGCTTCTCAAGACGCGCGTGACGCAAGCGCGGTGGGCGTGTTGCGAGAGATGGTGCTGGAGGCGCTTGCGGAACTTGGCGACGGAAACTGGGCACCTTGGTCCAAGATCAGCGAATACCTGTTAGCAGACAGTCGCGCTCCTGGTCTGTCCCGCCTGATCGAGCGTTGGGCAACTCGGGCATCGGTAGAGACCGTCCCCCTTGAGCACGTGGCACGGCGAATCGCACTCGAGAGCCTACACATCCTTGGCGTGGTGGATCTGGGCGACCCCGACCACGAGGGCAGCTCCGGTGATCGATTGCTGCGGATCACGCCGCGGGGCAGGGCATACCTGCGCGGAACCAAAGCGTCGCTCGAGCCAGAAGCGGGCCGGTTCATCGATGGTCAAACCTTGCGAATTGGCCCTCTCACTAAGGTTGGGCAAGTACTTGCGCTCGCCAATTTCGTGGAAGTTGGGTCGATCACGGGCGCGTTAGACGTACTCGTGACTCAACAAGCAATTGCGCATGCCCTAAGCGCTGGAGTGGACGCCGAAGCAATACGCCACCGCCTTGAGGTAGTCGCGGCATTACCGGACCCCATTGCACGGGTACTGGCGCAAGCAAGCGCGGTCGTTGGGCGTGCTGAATTCGTAGAAACGCAAGGGTTCTTGTGGGTGGAAGACAACGAGGTGCGCGAGCTCTTGCGAAGTCGCAGGCAGACTTCGGATCTGTTCATCGATCCATCGCCGCCCTCGGGATTATTGGTAAGTCCTGGGGTCGATCTCGACAAACTGGTGCGTCGCTGCCGCTCGCTTGGAGTGGAGCTGATGCTGGATGGGCAACCCTACCGGACCCGTTCAACGCTGCCGCCAAGTCGAGCAAGCGGTCAGCATCGTATGGATTCGTCCCAATCACTGTCGGCCGTTCGGGTGAGCGAGACTCGTCCACCCTCGCGACGGAGATCGTCGTCCTCGATGCCAGCCATTAAACGACCTGCTCGCTAGCTTTCTTGCGGCTTTCTCGGGCTGCGTGCAGACTGCGGTTTAACTATCACGGAGCTTGGTGCCAAATGGTTGGGGTCTGTGGCAGTATCGAGGCGTGGTTGATTGGGATGTCACCCTCCCCAGGATGGCCGTGCCAGGAGGTATGCGAAGGTGAGCGCCGCGATTAACGCGCCCACGCAGCTTGAAAAATACGAGCTGCTCGAAGAGCTGGGCCACGGCGGCATGGCGACCGTATACCGCGCTCGCGATCGGCGGCTGGGGCGCGAGGTTGCGATAAAGATTCTGCACCGGCACCTTCGAGACGACATCGAAGTCAAGGAGCGCTTCTACCGTGAAGCGAAGGCGGTGGCGAAGCTTCGGCATCCAGGCATCGTGGAGGTTTATGATGTCTCTGAGCCTAACGACGCCGAACGTTACCTGGTGGTGGAGTTGGTCCGGGGTATCACCTTACGCCAACTGCTTAGGGAGCGGGCGCCGTTGCCTGCTGAATTGGGCTTGGCTATAGGCATCTCGGTGGCGGAGGCACTGGCCCATGCGCATGCGCAAGGCGTGGTGCATCGCGACGTAAAACCCGAGAACGTGCTGCTTGAACTGCCAAGCCACGTGCGCACGCACCGCCAGAGTGAAGTGCCGAGTGTTACCAGCGACCAGCCGGCACTCATGGGGAGCCATCCGGTTGTGGTCAAGATTACGGACTTCGGGATTGCTAAGGTGCTCGACGTCCAAGGCGTGACGTCCACCGGCGAGGTTCTGGGTTCGCCTGCCCACATGGCGCCCGAACAGATTGAAGGGCAGGCGGTGGGACCGCAGGCAGACATCTTCTCGCTCGGAGTAATGATTTACGAGTGTGTAGTAGGAAGCCTGCCGTTTCAGGGAAAGAATCCGGCGCAGGTGCTACGTAGTGTTCTCGACGGGGAATTCACTCCGACGGCGCGAGCTCGACCTGAAGTAGGGGCACTGATCGGGCAGGTCATCGACCGTGCGTTGGCGCGCGATCCAAAAGATCGTTTTCGGGAAGCCGCTGAATTCGGCAATGCGATGCAGACGGAGGTCGATCGTGCAGAGATACGACAGCCGCTCGGGCAGCTAAGCCAGTACTTGCTAGATCCGAAGCAGTTCAAGTCCGCCTATGAAGAGCGACTCGTGACGACCCTCGTCGCCGGCGCTCAACAGGCAAGGCACGATGGAGCGATCGTTCTGTCCTCCGCCCTGTACAACCGGGCGTTGGCACTGCGTCCAGGCGATCCAAACATTCTTGCCGACGTCGCTCGGCTGACGCGCTCTGAACGACGCAAGACGACCTTCGTTCGCGGTGCCGTTTTGTTGGGAGCGCTTGGTATTGCGCTGGGGGCATATCGTTTGGCAATCGGCGCAAAGTCGCACGCCGTACGCGCTTCGATTAGGCCGGCAACGAGTGGTCCTGCCAGAATCGTAATGCCACTGGCCGAGCCAAGTGGTGCGGTGCAATTGGCCCCTGCTTCGTCGTTCGCTGTTGCGTCGGGTTCCGAGCCCCGCCAAGAAGCCGCGCACTCGCCTGCGGTGCACTCACCGAACGGGAATCGCGTCGCATCGCGTCCCACTGCCGCCGCACCGACGGGCACGCGCGTGGTGCTCGTCGTCCTGTCTGGTGCAGCCGGGAGTCGTCTCTTGATCGACGGGGTCGAGCGTGAATGGTTCGGCGTCAAGCACGAGCTTGAGTACGGAGTACACCGGTTCCAAGTCGTTGCTCCTAACGATCAGTGCTGCATTGTCCCCGAACCCCGGAGCGTCAAAATCGGCCCCGGAGAAGGTGAGATTCGCGTCGGTCTGAAGGTGGAATTTCGCGACGCGCAGCTTCAGCTTTCTGCATCCGAAGGCACAACGCTCAGCTGCGGGGAACTCTTTCCCGGAATTCTGGCAGCTCCGGGTCGACGTTCGGTGCGGGTGTCCAAACCCGAGACCCACGGAACCTGCACGCTATTTCCATCGGCAGAGAGCGGTAAACTCCCGAGGGCTATTGACGTTGTCCTGAGAGCGGGTGGTACCTTCACGGTCTCTGGAACCTAACGAGTAGCCGGAAGCGGTTACCCGGGCGGTTGAATTCGATGCTGTCTCGTCGAGCCCGACATTGGTTTCGGTTGATCGGCGCGATTCTTCTGGCGACGTGGTCGTCATGGGGAGCGCCAGCCAACAAGGAAACAACGACCAAGCCGAAAGCGGCTGCTGGTGATCAACTGAGCGAGGACGCGGTGCTGGTGCGCGCTACGGGACTCTACGACACTGGGCAGTACGCCGTCTGTGTGGACGCCTTCGAGCGCCTGCTAAGCGCTGACGAGCCGCGTCGACTTCGCAGTGCCGCCAAAATCGAAGTGGCTCGAGTATACCGTGCTGCCTGCCTGATCGGTGTGGGGCGAACGACAGACGCTGAGCGCGTCTTTCGAGAGGCTATCCTCGAGAACCCACAAATGAAGGCTCCGGATAGTCTTCTATTTCCCGAGGCGGTCGTGGAGGTATTCTTACGTGTTCGCGAGTCCATGTTGGATGAGATCCGCCGGGCGGAGCTCAAACGAATGCAAGACGCGGAGGCACGCGCTGTCCGTGAGCAGCAGCTCCGTGAGCAGGAGCGGCAGCGCGTCGTGCAGCTGATTGCCCTAGCGGAGATGGAAACCGTCATCGAACGACGTAGCCGAATGGTTGCGAGCATTCCGTTTGGGGTGGGACAGTTCCAGAACGGAAGCGATGGCCTTGGGTGGTTCTTTCTTACCACCGAGACTGCCGCGCTCGGATTGCTAGTCGGGTCCGTCTACATGCAAGCGTACTACCAAACGAAAGAGGACGACCCTAGGTACACGCTTGACGATCTCAACTCTGGGACGCGAACGGCCCGCACGCTGCAAACGGCAAGCGCTTACTCCCTGTTGGGCCTTGGGCTCTTCGGCATAGCTCAGGCACACTGGGCATTCGTGCCTGAGCTGCGCATGGTGCGAAAACGCGATTTGCCTGGGCCGTTGAGGCAAACGCCGCCAAAGGGGCTGCCGCGAGAATCCGGCGTGTCTCTCAATTGCATCCCGTTTGCCACGCCCGGTGCTGCGGGAGCGAGCTTGATCGGCAGGTTCTGAACCGATCCCCGAATCTTCTGGAATTCGGAGCACTCGTAACCAGCGGAGCAAACTGCGTTTGGGTGCGCTCGGCAGAAACGATGGCGGGATTCGACGCGCGGCGGCGGAGCCGAACGGCTCATCCGTTGCGACAGAAATGCGCTCGCTCGACGTGAGCTGTATCCTCGGACTTAGAGCTTTCTATACGTGGCAACGTAGAAACCACCAAATGCTTT
>JBLNFG010001022.1:0-3098 GCA_050263495.1 Myxococcales bacterium
GACCCGAACTGGGAACAGAACCTGGCGCTCGGAGGGTCCGTCGTCGGATCGCCGAATGGAGTCTCTTGGGGCCCCAATCGCTACGATATCTTCGCGCGAGGCCAAGAGCTTGCCATGTGGCATCGTGCTTGGAATGGATCTGGGTGGGAGGAATGGCATTCGCTCGGCGGCCGGTTCGCGTCACACTTGAGTGTCGTCTCCTGGGGCTCCAATCGTCTCGATGTATTTGGAAAGTCCGCGGATACGAGAGAGGTCCTGCACAAGGCGTGGAACGGTTCCAACTGGGAGCCCGCAGCCAACGGCGAGTTCGAGAGTCTGGGCGGCGACGCGCGCGGGCCCATCGAAGCGATCGCGCGCGGGCCCAATCAGATCGATCTATTTGCCGTTGGTACCGACTTGGCACTCTACTACAAGCGATGGACCGGGACACAATGGCTTCCTTCGAAGACCGGTTGGGACCGCCTCGGCGGAACGGTTTATGGCCGACCTGCTATTGTGTCATCCGCTCCAGACCGCATCCACGTTTTCGTGCACGGTCCCGGTGGGCAACCCTGTCGAAAGCTGTGGGACGGAACACGATGGCTTCCCGCCCAAGAAGAGTGGACTCCGATGGGTGGCGAAATGGTTGGAAGTCCGGCTGCAGTATCGCGAGTGGCGAACCAAGTCGATGTGTTCGTCCAGGGGATAGGCGGAAACCTCTTCCAGGCTAGTTGGTACGGAGATCACCCGAGCAGCAATGATGTTTCGTGGAGGAACTTGGGCGGAGAATTGGTGGGTTCCCCTGCCGCAGTTTCCTGGGGCACCGAACGAATAGACGTATTCGTACGTGGTCCAAGCGACATGCTCTTCCACAAGAAATGGGAACAGGGCGCTGATTGGATCCCATCGGAGTACGAATACGATGGTAGCCTCAACAGTAGTGGCCCGCTAAGCTGGTAGAGCTGAAGCCATTCATATCGTCTGCGACCTGCGACTCACAGAAGCAAAGAGTCGCTCCAATCTATCGCTGATCGCGGTAGGGACAGCCCTTGCCCCAGTGGGTTCGGGCTGCCCCCCGCACGGATCCGGGCCAGTAAAATTACCGTACCCGTTGGTTGCGCGGGAAGGATTTGTACCGGCAGCCCAGTGACGACCGGGAATGGTGGAGGCCAGCGAGTTCGGACCCCTCGGCCAAAAATCCTTCGCCCAGCTACGTCGTTGGGCATCCTGGAGCTGCCGCGGTGCGCGCCATGATAACATGTACGTTTTCGGGGCCTCGTGGCTGATCTGGCCGCTAGCCTTCCCGGCCTGATGAGTCAACGCGAACGCCGCACCTATGACCACCGTATCAAGGCACAGGTGTATCGGGGACGAGTGGAGGAGCCCGGAATCGAGCCAGTTGTACCTTCGCTGAGGTGGCTCCAAGCAATAGCAACCCCGAACGCCGCATGTGACTCGAGGAGCGAGGTTTTCGTGACACCGTGCGAGCGGCGGCGAGCGGCGGTGTCACGAAAAGTGCACCGCTCTGCCATGCACAGACCACGCAAGCAACTGAGGAGAAAAGAGTCTGTCGCGGGCGGTTGCGTCGGTAACAGCGTGCAGTGGTCTGTGGCTGATACAGCCGACAGCCCCCCGAGACCGGTGTTCTGAGTCCAGTGAGCAGCGTTCGGTGCCTGCTCACAGTCAGCTGACCGCTGTGCCCACTAAACTGCAAGCCGGCAAGCCGTTGCCGATACTGCCCGCTGCCTGCCGACGACCGGGCGCCGATGCGGTAACTGCTTCCGTCGCGAACTCGGACTTTCCAGCAGATTTGTATGCGCTCGCCCTGGCCCGCTGCGTCGCGCCGGTGACCAAGATGGCCAATCCCGAGTCAGCCCGCTAGCCGTCGCCGAGTCGACAAATCGTTGCACTTATGCGAACTACCCGTTCACCGGGCCACCAGGTGACGACCGTTTGCGCGCGCAACAGCGCGGCAGCGGCAGGAGGGCTCAGCCATACGACCTTGTGTCGGCCACGACACCGAGAAGATGGTCATTGGGGAAGTCGAAATTGTCTGGGGCGCGATGGCCGAGGATGCCGGGGAGCCAACAGGGGCTATGGTTGGGGCCCCGGGTGCTCCTGGGTTCGGAAGTCTGCCTCTTCTCCAATAGCCAAGGGTTGATGTTGTTTGCCAAGGGTTGCACTGTCGCCGAGAAATACCGGATCGAGCGCGTGCTTGGGCAGGGGGGGATGGGAACCGTCTATTGTGCGCAGCACCTTCTGCTCGATAGGGCGGTTGCGATCAAGATCTTGCGAGCCGATGCGACCGAGAACCCACTAGCGTCGGAGCGTTTGCTGAGAGAAGGCCGTGCGCTGGCGAAACTACGCGGCAGACACATTGCTCGTGTGTTGGACATCGAAGTCGAGGAGTCTGGATCCTGTTTCTTGGTCCTCGAGTATCTCGAGGGCGAAGATCTCGGCTCCGTCCTGGCGCGTGAGGGGCCATTGCCGGTGGCCAGGGCGATCACCTATGTATTGCAGGTCTGTGAGGCCCTTGCGGAAGCGCATCGCCTAGGGATTGTCCATCGCGATATCAAGCCCAGTAACCTTTTCCTTACGACGCTTGAGGATGGTTCAAGTGGGATCAAGGTGATCGATTTCGGCATTTCCAAGCAGGCTCAGCCCGCGACTGCACTTACGCAGTCGCGAGCAATGCTTGGATCCCCCTGCTATATGGCACCCGAACAGATGCGTGCGAATGGAGCCGTCGACGCGCGCTCCGACATCTGGGCCCTCGGCGTGGTCCTTTACGAACTGCTCGTTGGGGTACCACCGCATAGTGGCTCAAGCGTCTTGGAGATCTGCGCCGACATCCTTGAGTCCTCACCGAAGTCGGCTAAGGCGATGCGAACCGAGATTCCAGATGCTGTCGATGCTGCCATTAGGAAGTGCATGGCGCGTGACCCAACGCAGCGCTTTTCCAGTGTGAGCGAGTTATCCAGCGCTCTTGTGCACTACTCCGGAACCGGTACTGAGCGCTTGGGTTCGATTCTGCCCGACGATTCCAGTCTGCAAGGACCCAACACGCCGCCGTTTGCGGACGCGCGCCTATCCGACCCTGGGCAACACACGGTGACGGC
>JBLNFG010001023.1:0-4150 GCA_050263495.1 Myxococcales bacterium
AGCATGGGGTATCGCCGACGGGGCCGCTGTCGCCCCAACCGCCGTCGCCCTCATTCTTGTCAAATCCCTTGCGACCCATCACGATGGCGCCGACGCCATCCAGCATCTCCTGCAGGATGGCCCGGTCCTCGTCGGTCGCCGCGTCGAACATCCAGTCGTGCAGCATCCCTGCGCCGTCGCCGAATGGGTTCTCGCGGTTGTCATTCGGGCCGGTGACGTACCCGTCGAGCGAGGTGGAAATGTCGCAGATCACGAGCGCCATCAGTGCTTCCTCTCTGTGTTGCCCCGTTGGCCATCCAAACAGTTCTCACTTACACAGACGACGCCCGGCGGCACTTCTCATCGGCCAGTCACCGCATCAAGGCTCGGCTGTCGGTCGTGCGCCCTCACAAGACGAAGCGCATCAGGTACACCACTTCTGCCAGTAGGCACCCTGTTTTGGGGTCGGGGTGGGGTGTGTGGAAGAACACCGTGATCCTCCGCCGGGCGGACGGTTCATTGAAGGACCGGCTCGCGGACAAATTGGCTCGGTCAGATGCGGAACGTTCAGCATCAGACACAGACCCGGCCTGACGAAGATCAGATCGTAAGCACCGCATGACACGGATGCGACTGCAGCCTGATCAGGAGAAATGGTGCGTGGAGGTTGTGCGCCTCTATTCAAACCCCGAAGCAAAGTTTGAGACCTTGCAATCTTCACTAGCCAGAGCCACTTCTACACGACGGCCAGATGAGAGGCCCGTGCCAAGACAGACCCAGATCCGGCTCTCTCCTCATGATGTCGCGGCATTGGCTGCGGCATACCGCGACGGCAAAACAATCAAGGAGCTGGCGCAGCGCTTCGGCATCAACCGCGTGACCGTCACTGCCCACCTTCGCCGGCATGGCGTGGAGCTGCAAAGGACCGGCCTGACCGAGGAGGAGATCGCGGCCGCTGCACACTTGTACGGTCTGGGAGAGTCGCTGGCTCAGTTAGGCGCAAAGTTCGGTGTTGACCCTACGACAGCGTGGCGGGCTTTAAGGGCAGCAGGAGTAAACATGAGGCCGCCCAACCGACGATTTACACAGTTCGATGTCTAAAAGTTGAACGGATAATAATCTTTGAAGGTTTGGATTGTAGACGCAATAGAGGCCGTCAAGACAATGGGCATAACAAGAAAGATATTGAAACGCACCATTACCGGATCTAGATTGATACCCCAAATTCTCTTATTCTGCCGCACAATCTCATCCGCAAATGCTTTGCTGTAAATGAGCGCAAGCAGAGAGATTACTGTCATGGCAGCTGGGATGATGACGTAGAAAACGTTCATCTTCGTCCCTACTGATTCCAGCCCGAATAAATGTGACCAAGGATTATCACTCCAAATGCAAGCAAGGTGAACACGATCAGGACGAGGTATATTGGCGAGTTACCAACACGCGGCTTGGTGGTTTGGCTTACTTGAATCCGCTTTTGCGCCTCCGCAATGGGCTTGTAGATGGATAGCATCCAAGCGCCAGCCGCGGCCAACAAACCTACTCCAGCTAACAAGTAATTATTAATGTCGCTTTGGTCTCGATGTATTGGCGACAGTATTAAAAATAGGGCACCAAGAACAATAACGATCTTGCTCCCTTGGATTTCACGATCACCAAATTTGTAACCCCAAGCGCGGTTCTGGAAATCCATGCACAAGCTTAGTTGTATTCTTCTTCTGGCATTGATGGCGACTTTACAATATGACGATATATGCGATTACTGCAATAGCGGCCCAGAGTTCAGTTGACCTTACGGGATTCAAACCCGCTTTTCGCTTGATAAGCGCCAGGAACGCAAAAGGGCGCATCCATAGCAACAAACCGCTTATGCGTCCTTTTGGCTTAATAGAAAGAATGTTCGAAATTGGTGAGCTTGTGCGCCTCTATTCGAACCCCGCGCTGAGCGCCTTGGCGCTCGTGGAGCTGCGAGTGCAATCTACGGCGAGGCTACGGTGCGCTGACCAACCTCGCGCGAGACAAGCCCATCACCGGCTCAGCGCCGCAGAAGTTGCTCAGCTGATCGCGGCGTACGGAGAACAAGTGTCGATCAAGGAGCTAGCTGAACGGTTTGGCATCCATCGCGTAACTGTCACCGCCCTACTGCGACGGCACAGCGTGGAGTTGCGCAGGGCGGGCCTGGTCGCGAAGGAAGTCCCAAAGGCCGCGAGTTTGTATTCGCAACTCTGGTCCCTGGCACGGTTGGGCTCGAAGTACGGCGTTGGATCCCGCCACCGTCTGGCGGGCGCTACGAGCAGCCGGCGTGGTGATGCGCTCCCCCGCTGGGCGATGACTAGAAGGGCGCACTGTCTGAAAAGCCTGCCGTAATAAGTCGCGCTGTGTCGTTTGTAGCTGCTGCAGATGCCGAGATCGAGGTCGACAGCGAGGACTGAGTAAGGCGACCGTCTTCTTACACCACCGCTCTGAGCTCCACCCTGAGCAGTGGCCGATGGGCCGTGTTGGACGCCGGTGCCGCGTTTCGGTGACCGAGGTCGCCGAGCTATACGGAGTCAGCCGTCGGAGCGCGCGCATGGCTGGCTGCGCCGCTATTGGGCGCTATTGGGGATGACGGTCTTCCGCAGTCATGCGCCGAGCGTCTACCGACACTCGAATCGATCGAAGGTGACCGTCGCCGTTATCACACCATTGGCGTCAACGGTGACGTGGTCGATTTCGTGGAAGAGCAGGTTTGGTGCGGTTCCTTGGCCGATCAGCCGGACGAAACGCGAGTTGCTGAAGTCCTCACCCGGCCCTACCTGGCGAGTCACAAAGGTGCCAGACTCCGTGCTGCCTACGAAGACGTCGCCAGTCGTAAGACCTACACCGCGCACCTGGGTGTTGACCTCGGTCACAAAGAGCAGCGTGCCAACTCCGGCGTAGTCATTCGCGTGATAGATGATGTGCTGGATGCCGGTGAGGTGGACCGCCTCCCCAGCACCGCCGTTGGCGCAGTCGACGACTACGACGGCATCGATTGGGTACCGTGCGCTTTGGGTCGAAGTCTCGATGGGCAATTCGGCAGAGGCTGCGCCGGGCCAGGCGAGCAGGGCAACAAGGGCGAGGCCAATGAGATTGGCGAGCCGAGACAGAGCGAACAGGCGCATCGGTCGGCCCCTTCCTTTGCTAGCGGGCAGCGCCACGAAGGCGTCAGACAACTAAATCCGGCGATATGGGTCGCCCCATCATCGGCATGATCATCGGCATGAGAGGCGGACTGCTGCGACTATAACGAATCCTGGCCGGGCAGCACCGCTACACAAGGAGCGTGGCGTATCGTCGCTGGCTACGACGCTGAGCGATCGCTGGTCGGGACTCTGTGCTAGTCACGAACGTTGGCTCTAGGCCAAACTAAACAGCATAAGCAATAGGCAGTCGGGCTGGCAATAGCTACGTGCGCCGCCGGTATGTCACATTGATTTGATTAATGCGCCAATGCTACAAAGGCATTGATAGTCGAGGAGTTTACGGACCAATTTGTGCTCTTGGTACTGCAGGTACTTGCACAGCGGCTATCTAGGAGCGGGGCTCTAGAGCAATTTAGCCTGAGCAGTATTGCTTCTGATCAACGGACGAATGCGGACAGCGCCACCAGACCCGCGCCCACAATTGCGATGGCCAGTGACACTTGTACACTCCGATGCTTCCGCCACGCGATGCGACTCCTATTTACGATTTTGGCGGGAAAGAACCGGGAGTCTGTCACGTTCTTTCAGTGCTTTAGCGAAATCGTCCGGATTCCAGTGCCGCAGGTGCCCAAAATAGATATAAATTAATCTCATTGGCCCATCTCCCTTTAAATAGGTAATGCTAATTGCTATTCCCTTGCCATGCATATCGCACCAGCGCACACCCGAACCGCACATAGAGTGAGGCACCGTCGGGTCCTTCGGCAGTCAGTTGCTTGGTCGCTACCGATCCTGAAGGGCCCGACCCCATTACGCCTTAATCAACACGCCAACCCTCGGGCAGTACCATGCTCAGATCTGAAGAGCCTGCAAACGCCGGGTGCTGCGGGCACCGCGTCTTGAAGGCGCGCTGGCTGACAGGCCAGATTTGCTTCCGCGGTGCGTTGCTAGTTCAATTTGCATCGCATCCAAGCGCATTCGCAGCAACTCGGGGGAGTTCAATGTCC
>JBLNFG010001024.1:0-4655 GCA_050263495.1 Myxococcales bacterium
GGTGCAGCGGGCGTGACGGGCGCCGCAGGGCCGTGCAAATTGCCCACGACACGCGGTCAAGTCCTGGTGGCTGAAGTGAGCGTGGTCGTGCCTCGTCCACGTGACTATGTGGTTGTCGACGCGCCTTTGCCGGCAGGCTTCGAACCAATTGACCCAGGCCAGCGCTCGGGTGCGGCGTGGCTGAAGCAGCTCGATCGGGTGGAGTCTTTCGGTCCCGAACCGGGGCGCCAGTTGGACGTTCACCGCGACCTTCGGGACGATCGCGTCGTCTTCATGATCGACCATCTTCCAATCGGCTTGTATCGCTTCCGATTCTTGGTTCGAGCGATAACCAAGGGCGAGTTTGCCTTGCCACCCGCTCGGGTTGAAGCGATGTACGCGCCGGAGAATTTTGGAACGACCACGTTCTGCACGGTTGAAGTTCAGTGACGTGGCGCGCGCGGTTACTCGAGTGCGGTATTTGCCAGTACTGCGACGCACCAAACAAATCATCCAAAGTGCGCTTCGCGTCGCGGGACTCGCGATTGCGGCAGTCGTGCTGCTAACTGCGGCGGCCGTCGTGTTCGAACCGCTTCCCCGGGCACTCGCGGAGCGTCGCTTGGGCAACGGTCTTTGGGTGCTGGATGCGTCAGGGAAAGCACTCGGCCAGCTTCGCGACAGTGAATACCGGATCGCCCTGCCGGTGCGCTTGAGCGACGTGCCAACCGACGTGCGTCGTGCCGTCGTGGCCGCAGAAGATGCTCGTTTCTTCCGTCATCGAGGTGCAGATCCGTTGGCTGTGGCGCGTGCGACGTGGCAGCTGCTAACCGCACGTCGGATTGTGTCGGGCGCGAGCACGCTGACGCAACAGTTGGCTCGCACGCTGGTGCCGCGACCTAGGACCTTATTCGGCAAGTGGCGAGAGCTAGTGGTTAGCCTGAGAATCGAAGCCGAGCTCAGCAAGGACGAAATCCTCGAAGCATACCTGAGTCGCATCCCCTTCGGTCCCACGACGCAGGGGATTGCCGCTGCTGCGGAGGAGTACTGGGGTAAACCGGTCTCAGCGCTCTCGCTAGCAGAGGGTGCCGCGTTGGCTTCTCTGCCGAAGGGCCCCACGCTCTATCACCCGAGGCTGCACCAAGCGCGCCTCCTGGCCCGACGTAATCGCGTTCTAAGTCGCATGGTCGAACTCGGTTGGGCAGCTTCCGACGCGGCACGTCGGGCACAACTCGAGCCGATTGTGTTGCACTCAAGCGGCGGCGAACGTCGGGCGCTGCATTTCATCCAAGCGATCGGTAACGCACACTTCTCGCTCAACGCGGAGTCTATTCGGACCGCGACGCGGGTGTGGACGACCATCGACGGGGAGCTGCAGGGTCGAATCGAGAAGATCGTTTCGGACGCAAAGGGGGATCTGTTGCGCGTAGGCGCGAGCGCCGCTGCTGTGGTGGTGCTCGACAACGCGCGCGCCGAGGTGGTCGCCTACGTTGGCTCCGTCGATTTCTTCGATCGCGCGAGTCTGGGCCAGAACGACGGTTGCCTTGCGCTGCGCCAGCCTGGATCGGCGCTCAAGCCCTTCGTTTACGCCGCGGGAATCGAAGGTCTGCGCATGGGGCCGGCAACGCAGCTCTTCGATGTGGAAACCGAGTTCGCGACCAAGGCGGGGTCGTTTGTGCCGAGGAACTACGACGGCAAGTATCACGGTCCGGTGCTGCTGCGCGATGCCTTGGGCTCGTCCCTGAACGTCCCTGCGGTCGCTGTCGCGGAGCGGGTAGGGGTGGAGCGCTTGTTGACTCTCCTGCGACAACTTGGCCTTCGATCCCTCGACAAGCCGGGGTCGCACTATGGTCTTGCACTCGCGTTGGGCGATGGAGAGGTGCGGCTGCTCGAGTTGGCCGAAGCTTACTCAACGCTCGCCCGCCACGGATTGCACGTACCCGTGCGTACAATGACCGCCTTTACCAACGCTCGCGGCGAGCGGATCGCGATCGAGCCCGCGCCGGAAGTGCGAGTGCTATCCGAGCAAACGGCGTGGCAGGTGCTCGAAATCCTGGCGGACGACGCGGCGCGCGCCGGTGCCTTCGGGCGTCATGGTGCGCTTGAGATGCCTTTCGCAGCGGCGGTCAAGACGGGCACCTCTTCCAATCATCGTGACAACTGGGCCGTTGCGGTTACGCGTGAAGTCACCGTGGCGGTGTGGGTAGGCAACTTCGATGGAAGAGCGCTCGCTCACGGTACGAGTGGCATCGTTGGCGCCGGACCGCTGCTGCGCGCCGCCACTTTGACCGCCATGGACGGCAAATCGCCGCAGGCGTTGTTCCCCGCGGAACGATTCTCGGTGCGTTCGACGTGCAGAGCGAGTGGCCTCTTGCCAGGGCCCGATTGCCCAGAGCGCGTCGATGCTGTGTTCATGGACGGCAGCGCGCCAACCCAGCGCTGCACATTGCACCGCAAGGTACTCACCGATCCGCGCAATGGACTCTTGGCGACGCCAGACTGTCGCGAACGAGAGTCGCGCGTCGTCGAGCAGTACCCGGCATCGCTCAATGAGTGGGCGCGCGCGGCGGGGCGTCCTCTAGCACCGCTTGCGGAGTCTCCGTTCTGCCCTGGCGCTGTTGAACGAAATAGCCTGATCGCCGGTCAGTTGAAGCTGAAGAGTCCAGAATCGGGGGCCCACTACCTGAGTGACCCTCATCTTGCGCCGACACAGCAGCACCTTGTGTTTCGAACAAGTGCTCCAGCGAACGTGACGTGGGTGATCTATGAGGTCGATGCCGCGAGTTCTGGCAGGATACCCGCGCCATTTCGATGGCACTGGCCGCTTCAGCAGGGGGCGCACCACGTAACGGTCACAGCGTCGGACGGTACTCAAGACGAGGCGCGCTACTACGTTGACTGAGAGGAGCGGGTACGAGCGATGTCCTGACTGCTTGATGGAGCGCGTTTCCTGTAATCACTCGCCTGCCGTCCGAACCGTCCGCCAGTGTGCTGCGCGCCACTTCAGCGCAAATGTGCCGATTTCTTCCGCTTACCCGCGGTCGCCGCGTAGAGAAATTCTGGTAACCTACCCATCACGGTCAATTGAGGGCTTCCATGGATCGAATGCGTCCGGTTTCCAAAGAGGAAGAGTGCCCGAGCGTCGTGGTGGAACGAGCGAAGGTACTTCCCCTAAGTGACATGGAGCCGCCTCTTGCCGTTCCATCCAAAGATCCGGATTCTCGCGTGGAGTTTAGCAGCACGCCACCCGCGTCGTTGGTTCGAGAGATGGAGTGCGAACCCTTAGAGGAGGCCCCGACGGAGAGTCGCCGAGTCCTGCTCGTAGACGACCAGCCCAGTGTCTTGCGGTCCATGGCCAGAATGCTTCGGGTTCGGGGCTACTCGGTGGAAACAGCGTCGAACGGGGCAGAAGCGATCAAGCGGGTCGCGCAGGAAGAATTCGACGTGGTGATCTCCGACATCGCGATGCCGGAGATGGACGGAATCACGCTCTTGCGCGAGATTCGTGCGCACGACCTGTATATTCCGGTAATTCTCATCACCGGCGAGCCAACCGTTGACACTGCCATTCAGGCACTCGAGAACGGCGCGTTGCACTACCTAACGAAGCCAGTCGAACTTCCGCTGCTCGAGACCATGCTGACCAAAGCCGTTCGATTGCGGCGCATGGCGGAATTTCGCATCCGTGCTGCGGAAGTTCTCGGTGGGGGGCCGCCGCACGCCGCGGATCGCTCCGGTCTCGAGATGAGTTTTCGGCGTATGTTGGGAACGCTTTGGGCTGCCTTTCAGCCCATTATCGATGCTCGCAGCAAGAGTTGCATTGGCTACGAGGCGTTGCTGCGCTCGGATGAGCCCAGCCTAACGCATCCCGCTGCGGCGCTCGAGGCAGCGAAGCGGCTGGGACAGCTGGAGACCGTCGGGCGAACGATGCGAGATCGCGTGGCCGAGGCCTATCGCTCTGAACAACGCTCCGAACTTTTGTTCGTGAACCTACATGTGTCGGATCTGCTCGATCCGCACCTGCTATCGCCAGCATCGGCACTTTCACGCATCGCTCCTCAGGTAGTGCTCGAAATCACCGAGCGCGCCGTGCTCGACGGGATCGGGGACATTTGCACTCGCATTGCTGCTCTGCGTGAGTTGGGTTATCGCGTCGCAATAGATGATCTGGGCGCTGGTTATTCGGGGTTGACGACCTTTGCCCTCATTGAACCCGATTTCATCAAACTCGATATGGCGCTGATCCGCGGTATCGATCAGAAGCCCATGCATCAGAGCATCGTGCGATCGGTGCTTCACCTGTGCGAGGACATGGGAAATCGGGCAATTATCGAAGGCGTCGAGACCGACGCGGAATACAACACGTTGCGTTCGTTAGGGTGCGACCTGTTCCAGGGTTACCTGTTTGCTCGACCAGGGCCAGGCTTCACAAGGTCGCCTTGGGGCAGCTTGCCGTGACGCGTGCTGCGGGCACGTGGCCGGTCTCGGCTCCAGACCATCTATTTGCAGCTGGGGCTCTGGCGCATCAATCGGTACGCCTTAGGTTGCACCGACGATGACTTGGTTTTTGTCTGGGCTGCTCGTCGCCGCGCTCGTGTTTCAGGTTTGGGTCACGGTTCGATTGTGGCGCACCGATTGGTTTGAACGGGCCGAGAAGGTCGCGCAATCTAAGCTGATTT
>JBLNFG010001025.1:0-4979 GCA_050263495.1 Myxococcales bacterium
AGAGCGCCAATCAGTTTGAAATCCCTACTACAAGCGCCGATCCTCTCGCTGCGCGAGGCGGCCTCGTCGCTGCGCTCCTCAGATTACGTCAGTAGTCTTGCGGTGCTCACTCCTCGGGCGCTCCGCTCGCTTCGGTTTCAGCGCTTTCGCTACGGGGATCAAACTGATTGGCGCTCTAGTCGTCACGCGAACCTTCAACGGACCAGCACGCACATTCCAAATATAGGTGTTTGTGTCACTGCCGCAATCATAAGCCCCGTGCTTTAGCCCCTGCGCGAGATACACTGTCGCCCCATCGTTGGTTGTGTTGCGAATGTTACGGTACGTTCCTGTGGAGAAGTCAGAGCAGGCACTCGAAGCGTACTGGACGGTTCTCCGAGAGAGAGGCATATACGTACTTACCCGCACTGACCCTGACCAAGTTCAGTCGGAGTTGCCGAACAGTATGCCTAAGTGACGGGCGAGCGCGACTTCCGACTTGGTGGTGCTCGCCCGTCAACTCACGAGGCCATCGTGGTGCGCGGCAACTACGGGGCTGGGATAACGTCAACCTGACTGATGTGGCCCGCGCGAATGAACACCGATACCGTGGCGATCGGCTGCCCCGTCGCAGCGAGTTTTGCGTAGAGACGAATGGTACCGGAGGGGAGATTAATCAGGCCGCCATACCCAGCAGCGTCAGTAGCCACGGCCGCGAAGTTAGGCAGCCCGTCGATGTAGTAGAATCGCCGTGTGGCTTCCACTGTGCGGTCCGGCTCGACGGATACGCCCGCGCCGAGTTTGCCATTGCAGTCGATGGTGCCGAAAAACACGCTTCCAAGCGTTGGGTCGATCGTATTGCCGTTGGACTCGGCGAGCACATCCAACGCTTCGGGTGAGAACATGGCCGTCATTGTATTATTGGTGTCTTCAATCGGCGGTGGATTGAAGAAAACCAATGACGGAACGTATTTCGGAGTCTCGGCCCCGGCCGCGATCGAGCCCACGATTTCCGCGTAACCATCGAATCCCGACGGAACCGTGATCGACGCGATACCAGTTGCATCGGGAGCGACCGCGGGACCGATCGGGTTGGCACATAGGATGTCCATCTTGGAGCATGCCCGTACGGTGAAATCAGTCGTCACCGGCGTTTGCTCGACGAAGTCGAAGAAGGACATCGCGATCTTGATGCTTGACGCTTGCTTCGAAGGCCAGAGGACTTTCCCGAGACAACTCCAGCCTGGATCAGTCGAGCCCTCAACGCTGGTTTCTTTGGTTTGATCGCCGCCTCCACCTCCGCCCGTAGCAGAGGAGTCATGGCAGGCCCCCTGGACGCAAACCGCAGAGGTACCAAAACGCTTGCAGTCGGTGTCGTGACTGCACTGCCGCTCGTGATTCAGCGCAAAGGTACAAGCCTCAGTTGTCACGAGGCATGCGAACAACAACCCGAACATCCATTCACATCGACCGCGAAGACTCACGTACCACCTCATTGCTCTAGAACGTCGCAAGCAGGCGGATCCCGCCCGGTCCGATCCCTGCCTTGAGCTCAGACTTGGCGTCTGACTTGACTTCAGGTTGTGAAGGTGAGCTCGCCACGGTCCAGTAGAGTGAGAGCCCTCCCATGACCGCGGCAGCCGCGCCAAGCGCATCCGCAGTGACGGAAAGCGTGAGCGTCCTCTTCGATAGTCTGTCGATTTCCGCCTCACTACCGGGGAATGCGTTCTTTGCGTTCCGCAGCTGATCCGCGCTGTCCAGTGCCAGAATCCCGGAGACAGCAGAGCCTGCCACGAATACCGCAGTGGCGATCCAGCCGAAGAGGACTTTCGTGCCGCCGCTCTCGGAGGGAATTGCGCGAGCTTTGCTGGGCGAGGTCACTTCACTTTCGGTCGTAGACGATTCCGTGGCAGTCTTGCGCTTCGGACTCTTACGTAGGGCGAGACGGGCCTTTTCGGCTCTCTCCCTCCCTTGAGCATCAATGCTGGGATCGGCCAGGTACTCGTCGTACTTCTCGATTGCGGCAGCGCTCTCTCCCTGTGCCTCGTAGCAGCGGGCTATGTTGAAGAGGAGATTGGGATCCCGTTCGATTGCGTAGGCTTGTAGGAACTTCTCCAACGCCGGTCGGTACCTGTGAGCCTTGTACAGGCCTATTCCCTCGTCGACCAGATCCTGATAGTCCGCGTGCGCGCTAGCCCGAGTGTCCACAGGGGCAGACGGTTCGCTGTCCGTAGCCCATGCTGGACTATTGACAGCCAGGACGAAGGTCACCACGGCGGGGACTGTCGTCATTGATCTAAGGAGCATGCGCGATCTTCTCTGCATGTTTGGATTCCAGGGCTAGTCCACAAGCTGGACACGAGGGCGGTCGTCAAGCAGGGGCGCTCGCCTTCGCGGCTCAGTTCTCTGTGCTGAATGTGAATGGGTGGCGGCGGTTTCCGCGCTTGCAGGGGACGGTGCTGCGGGAGGCGGCTCCGAGACTGTGTGCGATTGAGAAACGTCGGCAGTTCGCGTGAGACGTGCACTCGCGCTAGCCGACACGGCCGAGCGAGCGTTCACTCGACCGGAGTAAGTCCGGCGACTCACGTCGGCTGGAGCGACACGCTTCGTGTCTCGCCGCGGTTGGCTTGGTTCGCTGGCAGAAGCATCCATCTCAGCGGGCGCTTGGGCGATCTCGTTGCTAGGAATCGCCGGAGCTAGACTGACAGACGCCGAATGTGCAACTGGCTCCTGAAGCTTCGGTACGGACTCGCTGGTGCCCATCTGCCACATTCCAATGGCGACTCCAGCAAGGGCGAGCGCAGCTCCACCAAGTACGATTCGGCGGTTCCGCTGCGGGTCGAGACCGACCCAGCGCCGAATTCTCGAGACACGACCCAAGCCCGTCGGATTAGCCGCGGACAGCGGCTCGTCGACGGGCAAAACTCGTGAGCCAACGGAAAGCGAGCTGAAGTCGCTCGCGATGCCGCACCGAGGAAGCAGAGGGAGTTGGGAAGTTGATCCGGCATCCACCGCGACAGTACAGGCCTGAATTACCTCTTGCATCTGTGCGCGTTGAACGGCGAAGTGACCAACCACTAGCTCAGCAAGCTCTTCTCTTCGCACCCTTGAGCCACATCGCGCAAGATACGCTTCGAGATCCTCGCGCATCTCCAACGCAGTGGAATAACGTGCATCCGGATCCTTCTCGAGAGCGTGAGCGACGATGTCGCCAAGTGCGCTGTCGATGCCCGGCAATTCGTCTGAAATGGCCGGGAATGATCCATAGACCAGGTGTTTCAATGCGGCAGCGGGAGAGATATCCGCCACGAGACGTCTGCCAACGATCAGCTCCCAAAGAACGACACCCATCGCGAAAATATCGACACGGCGATCGATGTCGCTATGGCCGGCCTGCTCAGGAGCCATGTACGAAATCTTGCCCTTGAGTGTCCCAACGTCAGTCAGTGCGCGGCTCGGGAGCGCCGCCTTGGCGATGCCGAAATCGACGAGCTTCACTACGCCGTCATACGTAACGAGAATGTTCGGCGGACTCAAATCACGGTGCACCATGTTGAGTGGAGTGCCATCGAACCCACGAAGCTCATGCGCGTAATGCAACCCAGCGAGAACATCCGACGCAATTCGGGCTGCAACAGGTGGACTGAGCCGCCCCACCGTACGACGGATCTTGGAGAGGGGCTGTCCGTCCAGATACTCCATCGCAATGTAGGGGCTGCCGTCAGCGTCCCCAACATCGAATATTTGAACGACATTCGGGTGGTTGAGATGGGCGGCAAGTCGCGCTTCATCAAGAAACATTTGGCGGATAGGGTCGTCATCATCCGTTGTCGTGCGCAGGCACTTAACAACCACGAGCTTCTTGAATCCGCCTGGCCCCGAGGCCATAGCGAGGTAGATGTCACCCATGCCGCCGCGCCCGATCATGGCGATCGGCTTGTACTTGCCAAAACGACGACCAATGGAGGCCGATTCGGCAGACTGAGAATCAGCCTGAGCCTGCTCTGCGCACATATGAAACCAGTTCCCAACTACATCTAAATGGGTTTTGACGCAAGCCGATGTCACCCTCGGCTATGTGGCGGTACAGTGGAGTTTCTGCACGTTTTCGTTCTGTGTGTCCTGTACGTTTTCGTTTTGTGTGTCCCCGTGCGTCTTTTTTTCTGGACGTACCAGATTGCGATCAGTCAGGCACAACATTGGCGGTCAGCCGAGAACGATCCGGCAGCCTGAGCGCGAATTCTTCTCGCTGGCTGAATCAACATTAACTACTGCCAACGTCCTTTCATAAGTGTGCCCCAGCGCAACATCTGCACGCCCAAGCGTACCTAATTGCTCGAACGGACCGGATTGGGGAACACAGCGGGATAACACAGTACATCGACAGCCAAGAGGACCTGGAACGCACTGTCACCACGAGCAGTAGCCGAGACACAAGCGGCGAGGCGGCGATGGCCAAAGCGAGGTTAGTGCCGAATGGCCGGCGCTATCGGTCAGTTCGCGAAACTGAGACACCCCCGACGAGAACTACTGCTCGCCATCAATTCCGATGATCTTCATTCCGAATCTTGAATGTCGGTCATGCGATCCATTCGACGGAGTTCCGGAAAGAGCAGCGGCCAAATCAGCACCACCACGATAGCCCCGACGCCACCGAACACGACCGCAGGAACAGCGCCTAACCACTGCGCAAGCACGCCTGATTCGAATTGCCCGAGTTCGTTCGAAGCGCCGATGAACAGCATATTGGCGGAACTCACGCGCCCGCGCATGTCATCGGGCATGCTGAGCTGCACCACGGTGCCACGCACGATAACGCTCACCATGTCAGTCGGGTCATGAGCTCCAGCACGCGTCAGTCGGGTCATGAGCTCCAGCACGCTGCCCTGACCTGGTCATGCGACGCTGGTCGGTACGAATGAGTCAAGAATCAATCATTGCGCGAGCAGCTTGGCAAGAAGCCCAGCCGCATTTCCGTTGCCAAGAAGGCGCGCTTGAAC
>JBLNFG010001026.1:0-3202 GCA_050263495.1 Myxococcales bacterium
GAAAGCTTCACTTCGTGCACCTTTCCACTCCCGGTCGCCCAAACCCGAATTCGCTGCGCGAATTCCTAGTACCCCTCACCTCGGTAGCACTCATCATTCAAAAGATTCGGGGTACTAGTGCCGCCGTGCAATCACGCTAATTGGGGGCGGGATTATTGGCGCGCGGCACTAATCGAGCTGGATGGTTTCAGCTGACTGGGTTTCTTGCCAACTCAGCTGAATCGCAATCGGCTCTTTCAATTGGCGCACTCGCACGCGGGCAAGCTCGAATAGCCGTCGCGAGGCGATGAACAGATCTTGGTCGCGGTACTTATCCGAGAGGTAGACGACCTCACTGAGCCCGGATTGAATGATGGCCTTTGCACACTCATTGCACGGAAACAAGGTGGTGTAGATGGTTGCGCCAGAGAGATCGATTTGGTTGCGATTCAATATGGCATTGAGCTCGGCATGGCATACGTAGGGATACTTCGTGTCGAGAAGCTCACCGGTACGCGCCCATGGGAGCTCGTCGTCAGAGCACCCTGTTGGAAAGCCGCTATACCCCACCGCAACAATCTTCTGGCGCTGATCCACGATACAGGCGCCAACTTGCGTATTCGGATCCTTGGATCGCTGCGCCGACAAAAGGGCTACCGCCATGAAGTACTGGTCCCAAGATAGGTAGCCTTGACGCTTTCCACTCATTTGCCGTTTCCTAGCCCGTGCTTGGCGGACGTGCCACTGCGCCGGTCCGGATCGGACTGCACAAGTCCACCCAGTGAACGGCTGCTGTGAGGACAAAGTGACCAGCGAAGGTGGTCTCGCGCCGCGTTGGAGTGAACGAGGGGGGCACCCGCTCAGACTTGTTTTTGGTTCGAACGGCGCGCAAACGGCGGGGTGGCGCACGGCAATGTTCGTCGGCGAGTCGCCACAGTGCGCACGGCAATGTTCGCCGACGCGACGCCGCGGTTCGAACGGCAATGTTCGCCGACGCGACGCCACACGGTGCGCCGATCGCGCGCGACCAGCGAGGTAAGCGCGTAGTGTTAGAAGCGCCTGGCGGAAAGGGGGATGAACTCAATAGCCACAGGGCTTTAGCGCACAGCATCGCCTGTGTGCCAGTGTCGTGAACCGCGCACCTCGCTTCACGCGCGTCGGATACGAATGTACTCTGCTTGAATGCTCTGGCAATGGCTCACGTCGATCACCTCTGCACTAGCTGTAATCGCCTGCAACAGCGAGGACCCTAAGCCCGTTGCGCCGCAGGGTGGAAAGGTCGATCACGTTGCCCCCGCCCCCGCGGAGAACTGTGGCAGTGTCCGTCTCACCTCCTATACCGCCAGCAAGGGCGGCTGGTGCGAGTTCGATCGGACTGCGCCCATGCTTCCAGCTTCCGTCCGCACTGGGTTGACGCTAGCCATCGCAGAACCCTGGAATGGTTCGAGCTACGGCGGAGTCAGCGGCGAGGCATGCGGCGAGTGTTGGGAGATCACGAGTTTGGATGCGACGGTGATCGCGATGGTCCACGATCTCTGCCCCATCGAAGGCAATCCGATCTGTAACGGAAGCCATTTTCACTTCGATGTCTCGTCAGAAACCGCGGAAGCCTTGAAGCTAGAGGGACTCGACGCGGCGAGCACGCGTCGCGTTCCCTGCCCCGTTACGGGGAACGCGCACTTGCAGATCATTGACCGCAATGAATGGGGCTACGTGCGCTTCCAAGTCGTGAACCACCGCATTCCTGTCCGCAACGTCGAGTTTCGCGCGGCGAACGGAACCGAATTCTATCCGGCGGAGCGCAGCGGCGGTGCGTGGGCAGTAGCGGACAACGGCACGATGTTCAATAGTCAAGGTCCCGGCGGCGCCTTCCGCATCACGTCGACTCAGGGCCAAGTGCTCGAGCTACCGAACGTGCTGAAGTATGACGCTCCCAAAGGCAGCTTCTTCGACCTGGGAGCTCAATTCACGGATCAGCTCTCGAACAACGACGGCTCGTGCGTATTTCTGCCTCCGGCTGACGTCTATGTCGACGGCTACGGTGGTATCGAGAGCGTACGCTGGATGATGAATCCGTGGGCGCAGGCCGAGCCCGCCGAAGTGTCCACGGATTGTGTAAGTGGTACATGCCTTCGCGTTGCGGGCATGGGCTCTGGATCGGGCTTTCACATTTACTATCGGCAGAGCTTCGTTCCGACGCGCTTCAAGAGCCTGCATCTTGCGGCACGTGCCGCAGCTGGGACGGGAGTCGTAAACGTGACGCTTACTGGTGACGGCACCAAGTGCAAGGAGAGCCCGGTCAACCTTGGGGCGACCTGGTCGGAAACGAACCTAGATCTAGCGGCAGTCTGCGCGAACAGTGGCGCGATCAATTCGGTTACGGTCTACGGAACTAGCGCGCTCACGCTAATGCTCGACGATCTGCGGTTTGTGCCGTAGGGCTCGCCGCGTCACGTGGACGGCAAATCGACTATCATCTCGAAGCCGCCCCAGAACATGCGCTTGCCGTCGAACGGCAGCTTCTGGGGATCCATATCCAAGCGCGGATCGCTCATTACCTTGGCGTTGATCTCATCCCGCTGTTGGCGCGACGCATAGACAATCCAGGAAAAGACGACGACCTCATCGTCCTCGAGTAACACACTCTGGGGGAACGACGTGACTTTGCCCGGCTTCACGTCGTCAGCAATGCATTCCCGATACTCCAACGCGCCGTGTTCGCGCCAAATTGCGCCCGCTTTGTTCGCGAGTTCGCGATAGGCTTCGAGCTTGCTCTTCGGTACAGGTAGTACGAAACCGTCAACGTAGGCCATGAACCCCTCCAAATCTGGGTGTGAGCCATTTTCGTGCGGTGATGCGGCGCAAGTGTCAAGTCCCCGACGAGCACTGATGCACTGGCGCGCCCTACTTTGATTCGAAACGCTGGAGGACAATTCGGAGTCGGTAGCCGGTGAGGCTGGTATTCTCGAGCAGGATCTCGCGGGCTCGACCGTCCGCGTCTATCTCCTTGAACCAGGCTTCACGCACTTTGCGCCCAGCGCGTTTCTCCGTCACGTGGGCGGTGGTGGCTCCCGTCAACAAGACGTCCACGGTCCGCTCCCGATCGGACCAACGACAGATTGGAACTCCGCGATCCGTGACGCCAACCTCCGGGTTTGCGCGCCCGGGGCAAAAGCTCACCAGGCGGATGTCGTCGGTCATTCGTCGTCCAAAGCCTTTGGGA
>JBLNFG010001027.1:0-6828 GCA_050263495.1 Myxococcales bacterium
AACCCGACCATCGTACCAATGGTACTCAGGCACGACGCGTGAGGCGTAGACGAAGCTACCCTTCTCCTTTAAGTAACGATGGGGATCGGGTTGCGCCGTGTCTTGACCGGCGGTCGACCAATCCCAGACCATCTTGGTGGGAGTCTCGAGCGCCATGAACGGAACGTGGCAGGTGACGCAAGCGACTGGCCCTGTGTGCGCGTTCAGTCGGTCATTGCGGTGGGGGGTCTGACTATGGCAATCGGTGCACGCAATCCGTTTACCTTCGCCGGTGCTGACGCCCATACTCTGGCCGAAAATCTCGTGCTTTTCGCTGCGGTGGCAGTCGACGCAGACGAGATTGGCGCGCCCCATATGAACATCGAGTCGCTCGGGTGGGTTCGCCAGAGTTCCGTCGAGATCGCCGTGCTTCACCGCGTCGCCACCGCCGCCCGCAAAGTGGCAGTACCCGCAGTTGCTGCGCGTTGGGCGTGCGACGCTTTCAGCCGCGCGCAAGAGATCCGTTCCCGCGACGGGCAAACCAGCAAGATCCTTCCTGTAGGAACCCGTTTGTTCGTGACACACGAGGCAGTCAATGTTCGTCTGATCTTGGAAGTCAAAGTTGGCGTCTTTCCAGCCGTAACCCGCATGGCACGAGGTACAACGTGACCAGTTGGACTCCACGCTCAGGCAGAAATTGTTGATAAGGTTCCGCTTTCCGATCCGCATCTCCTGAGCATGGTTGGGGCCTTCACCTGGGACTCGGTGGGGCTTGCCAAGCCAGGTGTAATGTTGGGTGTGCAACACGTCGCGACCCGCCTGAGGGTGACACTCGAGGCAGGCTCGAGTCGCTGCGGGGCCGCTCTTGAAAGGGCCTTTGAACATCCCGCGATGGTCGGTATGAGTGCGCGGTCGTCGCAGCTTCTCGCGGGGGGCATCGCTCGGCTTGGCCTCGAGCACGGTCGGCGTGAGAGCAGCAGTAAGCGCCAGTGCTCCGAGCAGTGTTAGACCCACGAGAACGCCACCTGCCCAGCGCGGCGTGTCACCGGATAGGTTCGCGGCTCCGGGCGCAGAGTGCGAGGGATGGGATTCCGTCATGATGGTGCGGCTTCTGTGGGCCGCGCGTCGTGCGACAAGTTAGAGCCGCTCAGGAACGGAAGGGGTTCGCGTCGTTTCAATGCAAAGAATGCGTCTGCCTTATCCCCTTTTGGGACAGAATTCGTGCCACGGAGTACCCCTCATTCTCGAAATTGGGGCTGCTCGTCCAGTGGCGCGAACACCTGGTCGATGCGTTCACGCATGCCCGAATACAGGTAATCGCGGGGACCGCACCCAAACTCGGCGAAGAACGCTCGGTGGCACTGCGAGTACGAGCCAAAGCCCGACTCGAAAGCCGCGGCGGTCAGGTCCGCTGCGCGGCCGTCGACGAGTTGAATGACGCGCAGAAGCCGCAGCCTGGTGCGGTACTCGACCAGTGTTATCCCGACGTCACGATGGAAGTGGCGGCTTAGCTCGCTCGGGTTCGCGCGCGCCAAACGCGCGAGCGCGTCGCGACCAAGCTCTGGCGCATCGGCAAGAGCGGCCAACGCGCGCCGCGTTACAACGTGTGGCGCGCCACGAGGACTGTATCTATGAGATTGACTCGAAGAATGTACTTGCTCCCAGAATTCCGCGATCTGCTGATCGGCTTCCCCACGCTCAGTAATCGCCGCAGCGCGCGTGGTGAGGTGCTTGAGTTCGTGTGCGGGCAGGCGCAGTTGAATGGGCTGATAGAAAGGGGCCTTCCGCAACACCTGGGACGACAGCATGGGTGTCATGCCGATGGCGAACAGCATCAGATCTTCTGAACCGTGCAGAAGGACGTGGTCCTGCCCTGGCATGAAGCCGATCAGTTCGCCTGCTGCTACCTCGACGATGCGATTGCCTACGCTAAAACACGCCGATCCGGCGATGACCAAGTTGAGCTCCGGTTCGACGTGGAAGTGTCTGGGACGTCGGTACCGCGGTGAGTAAGACCAAATCTGCGCCTGGGCCCGCCCGAGCATTGGGAAGCTTTGGTGATAGGCCTGGTCTGACACCGGATTGGAGCGTACCGCACGAGTCCCCCCTCGGCCAGACCATCGCCCTGCAGGGCTCGCTGCCTTGGCCGCTCCGCGAATCCACCAGGCTTCGGAGGGGTTTGCCCGCCAGTCACATTTGGCTTACGAAAGGCGGGCTTGCCTTACCGTCACTTACCGGCTGGTACGATTTGATACCGGTTGCTTACGTCCTCTGTGCGACATACTGAGGAAGTGCATGCATGTCCCGCCAATTACGGTGTCGCGACGGTTGGGGAAGCCATGTCCGAAGCGTAATTGGTCACCGTGGGCGTGCTGCCATCGTCGGGAACGATAGCGAGCTGAAGTGAGTGCGGTGCCACGACGAGTGAGAGCGCTTCGGTACGGGGAAGCTCAACGAAGCTTACCGAGAGCTCGAGTGGACTAGAGGTTTTGTTGATCAAGAACAGGGAGGTTCTTGCTGCGTCCGCGTCGTATCCTGAGTAGACGGAGAGATCGGTTGATGCGCCGGTTACCGTGAGCACTTCAGAGCCAAACTGAGTAGAGAATAGCTTGAGGACATGAAACGCAGGCCTCGGCTTCGTTCCGTCGAAGAATCCTAAGGTCCAACCTTCGCTTAGGCTCCAGTAACTGACGTTATCGAGTTGTCCTTCAAGGGACGCGCCAAGATTGTCCGCCAACCAAAGTGCCGCTGAAAAGGTCCCCGGCGATGCTTCCATGGTGCTCTTGGCGGGGTCGCCGTCCCAGGTAATGTTAGCCTCGGTGAATGCCAAGGGCTTTTCCGCTTGACCCGTCGACTCCATCACTTTGCGCACCCGAGTCAGCACCCGTCGATAAGCGACTACATCGCTGTACGCCTTGGCCTGGGTGCAGACGGTGGGCTGTAGGGGATAGCGATGGACCGCGACTACATCGACCACATCGCCGCAATTCTCCAGGAATGGAGTCAACCAGTCATTCTCGGCCACGTATTTCCAGGACAGATCGGGCCCAACGAGCTTGATGCCCGGATCGACGGCACGCATCGCGGTGGCGAATGCTCGATACTCGGTGCAGAAGGCAACCGCGTCGTAGCCCGCGTCCCTTAGACTCTGCTCCTCGTAGAGGTCGGGCTCGTTGCCGATCGCGAAGTACTTGATCCCGTAGCTCTTGGTGACATTCACATAGGTGACGAGGTCCGCCGCATCTTGGGCGGTTGCTGCCGCACCTGCGATCCCCTTAATCAGCGGCACCTGCAACAACGGCTCGGCTCCGACATTTCGCGCGAATGATACGAAGTCGTCAACTTCAGCCAATGTGAACGGGGTTGGCTCCTGCTTGTCGTTGTTTGCGCCACCAGCGCGCAGGAACTTCAGCTTGAGCTCCTGGGTCTGCGTTTCGACCGATGCAACCGCGTCGCCCCAGGACGGTACCCAACTCCAATAGTTCTGGCCGAAGAACCGCGGCGACACCGGTTTGCGATTCGCACCGGAGATGCTCAAGGTTGCCGAAACCGCGGGCCCGGGGGTGGTAGCCGTGGTTCCGCCCGTTGATGGCTTTGTCTGCGTCGATGAAGAGCCACCGGTGGACGACTTCTGCTGCGTCGAGGAGGTACCGCCGATAGTGCCAGATTGGTTTGCACCAGAGGATGCGGTGCTCCCGCCAGCGGCACCCACCGGTGAGGAATCCCCACCTGGGTCGCACGCGGTCGCCAAACCAATTGCCAATAGGGATGTAAGAGACTGACTGAAGGTCACGGCTGTTGTCCTTGCCTGTCGAGGGGTCATAGCCTCAATACGGCCAGATCCGATGATGCCAACATGGCAGCCAGCCGTGCGCGTCACATCGCATTTCGTGCGCAAGTTCACTGGGCGGCAGCTCTCCCTCGACACGTCGCGTGTTTCGGGTGGGCGGACCCAAATTGGACATGGGCGGACCCAAATTGGACATGGGGCGACCCAAATTGGACATGGGCGGACCCAAATTGGACATGGGCGGACCCAAATTGGACATGGGGCGACCCAAATTGGACATGCCCCCATGGTTCCGCCGCCGCGTTCTCTGCAGCCGCGCGTAGGGTTCGTCCTACGCATACTCCGCTTACATGGGCCGCGACATTGCGCGCCGTAGCCGTACTATCGCCGAGGCGTGAGAGCCGCCGCCTGGACGGTCGAAGGTCGTGCGTTGGCTCGAGTGCGCGAGCGCAGGTTGTTGGATTGCCGTACCTCAAAGACTGGCTCAGCCGTTCTTTTAGGGCTTGTGCCATCGCTGTCGCCCGAGCCGCCAACGCTCTCGGCTACGTCGTATGGGCTAGGGATCGTGTCTGAATCGACATCAGGCAGCACCGCCGAAGGGAAACCTGCCTGGGCCGTGTTGGCGTCAGCCGCATCGCGCAGACCGTCCCCATCCAGATCAGCAGCGCCGTCGACGCGTCCGTCGCCATTCGTGTCGAACGCGACGAGGCCGGCTTCGGCGACGTCGCGTGCACCGTCGCCGTCGCTGTCGAGATCGAGGTTGCGAGCGGATACAGGCTCGATCGCGGACGGCGCTCTCGAGGCGCGGCGCAGAACTGCCGTACCAACAGAAAGAAACGAGTCGGAGCATGCAGGCCGTGGGGCATCGTGTGTCAACTTGCGCGTTTCTAATGGCAACAACGTTGCTCGTGAGGTAATGAATCAGCGCGGTTACGGCTCGAATCGTGGTGGTTTGAGCCATTGGGCGATGACGGTAGCTTCCACGTGCGGGGCATTCATGCGACAACAACAGAATACGAATTCTGCAAGACGTGACGTACTCACCGTGCTCTTGGCGCTGGTCGTGGGGTTCAATGCTAGCGCGTGCGGAGGTGGCAAGGACTCCGACGTCGTGCCTTGTAAGCCAGGGGTAGCGGAGTGCCTATCCTCACAGATTGGGCAAATCTGCGACGGGCAGGGGAGGTGGGCCACCTTCCAGTGTGCACGGGATCAAGCCTGTGCCGCAGGTGCATGCGTCGCGAGCCCCACCACCAATCCAGCCGGAGGTTGCCAACTAGCATCCCAGTGTGCCTCCGGTCAGGAGTGCCGCGAAGGGCAATGCGTTGCCCTCTGCACGTCGAATGAGCGAAAGTGCATCTCGAGCACTGCTCTGCAAGTGTGTCCCTCGGACGGTACCAATCCGGTCGTTACGGTGTGCCCCACGGGCTCAATGTGTCAGAGCGGCGAGTGCGTGGGAAGCTGCGTGGCTAATACGCGCAGTTGCTCATCGAGTCACGTGGCTCGAGAGTGTCGCGCGGACGGATCGGGTTATGTCGAGATGCCTTGCACCGACGGCAGATACTGTGAGGAAGGACGCTGCGTCGGCGATCCCGCCGGTGAGTGCCGCTTCGGTGAGGCGGTCTGCAAGGATCTCTCTACGGTCCTCGTATGCAAGAAAGACGGTTCGGGCTACGAGAGCAAGCCGTGCGCTCCAGGAACGTACTGCGAAGAGGGACAGTGCTGGGGACCTGTCTGTGCGGCAGGCACGTCCGAGTGCCTATCCAGTGAGCTTTCCACGTCACCTGGCATGTTCGTTTGCGATGAGGCCGGCTCGAGCTACACGGTGAAGTTCTGCCAAGGGAAGGAAGTGTGCCTCCGGGATTACTACTCGATCTATGGCCAGTGCTACGAGCCGCCGTGCTCCATCGGCGACGTGGTGTGCGGCGATCCCAAGAACCCTCAAACCCCCATGCCCCACCGCATGAGCCGCTGCGAGACTCTCTCGGACACGACGCGCGGCTGGGTCGCGTTCGAGTGCGATGCCCCTGCCGTATGCAAGGAGGTCGATGGGCGCGCGAGGTGCGTAAGCCCGTGTGTGCCCGGCGATCAACGTTGTGGGGACAACCTCCACGGTATCGACACGTGCAACCAAAACGGCAACTGGGTAGCCACGCCGTGCAACTCGGACGGTGGCAACCTCGTTTGCGTCAAGGTCCCGCTCAACGGAAAGATCGCGTGCGGTGATCCGGAGTGCAAGGAATTCCAGACGAACTCCACCACCTACAAGATCTATGGCGTGTGTGAAGGCACCCAAATCAAGCGATGCGGCGAAGATGGCCGGCTCATGCCTCCCGTGAATTGCGATTACGGCGAATGCATCTACAACAATACCCGCGGCTTTTGCGAGGGCGCGAAGTAGGCCACGGGAAAGCCCCAAGGGCACCTGTGCTCGGGCGGAAGACCCAACGGGCGCGCCCGCATTGGAATCACGGCGCACGAGCAGATAGTAGCGCCGGAGAATCGTCCAGTTCCGCACCGAGTCTGACCGGTGCTCGGCGCTCAGGGCTGACAGCTACCTACGTCAGTCTCCGTGCGTGGAGCTTTCGTAGTCGCGATGGACTGACCAAAAGGCCCATACGATTGCGCGGGGTCTCTGCTGGTTGTTAGCGGAAACCGCTCTAGCGGATACCGCTCAGCGGTCGCCGTTTGATGCTCGGCGCCGAAGCGCCAAAGAATTCGTAACAATGGCGCGCCAGTCGCGACAACAGTCCTCCGATATGCGCAGTCGACACCCAGTTCCATCCCGCTCCACCCAGCCGCCACATCTCGCAAGGCACGCGACTCGGCGAGCGTCACGGCCGCGTCTCGGTAGTGCGAGGACCGGCCTGGTAGCTGGCTTCGGTTTGAGCGTCACGGCGGTTGGACGGGCAAATCGTCAATTGATTACCTCAAGCCAGCGCCTCTCGTTCATTCGCCCAGCTGAGCTCGGAGACGTGGGGAGCGAGTGGTGTACTGACGCGCGATATTTGCAGCCGTATCGAGCGCGCCAGAGGCGAAGCCGTTTCCCCGGAGTTCTTTCT
>JBLNFG010001028.1:0-5620 GCA_050263495.1 Myxococcales bacterium
ACGGGATAGGGGTGGATGGGCACGTCAGTCAACGCGTCGCCTAGAAATGCCTCGAGTTTGCGTGCCTCCACCCAGATGCGAGTCGCCATGGCACCGCTGTCACCGCGGGCAAGGGCGACCAACACTTGCTCCTCGAGCGCGCAGCGAATATCTCTCAGGTGCTGAGCCGTACCCCTGAGACGAGTCGCGAGCACCGGAGTTTCGGCTAGATTCGTGAGTGGTGGAATGAAGTCTTCCGAGAGCCGGAACTCGCCTTTAGCGCTCTGTTCGAAGCGACCGAGGAGTATTCGAGCTCCGCCAGTCGGGTGCTGAGGTTCGGAGGAAAGAGCCAGTTCATGGTACGCGCGAGGGATCTCATTGGGGGCGTCTGGAGTGAGCGCTGGCTCGCCCCCTTGCTCGTCACGAGGCAGCACGTGGACAAAAAGCTCCACCTGACGACTCCCAGAAGCCTTCAACGACAGGGATGATTCGACGAATGTCGCATTCCTGGGAACATCGATCAACGTTCCATCTGGAAGTACGGCGATCAATTCCCACACGGTAACAACGCCACCCTTGGGTTGATCGCCGTTCCACAGTAGACGAGAGAGACCGTGTAGCGGCAGACCGAGCAACTCCGTTCGGAGCGCACTCTCAGCGGAGAGCGCTGCCTCCAGAGTCCTGAAGTGTTCCGGCTGAAGCACCTGACCTTTGCGCCAGATCGGACGCGCAAGCTCTGCCGTCATGTTGGCCCCGCAGGCGTCAGCCCTGCTTCAGTCCCCAGGCTTTCGCGAAATTCTTCCCGTCCCCCACAGCCACTTGCAGTACCTGTTCCTCGGGCTGCGGCTTCATGCCCGAGTTGAAGGTGAAGTTGATCGGCGATTGCACCTGTGTCGACGCATCATCGGCAACGCTGAGATTGAGATCTTCACCCCGCTTCTCGAGGATCCCCTTCATATCCTTGTTGTTGCTATGAAAGCAGATGAAGTACTTCTTCGCCTTTGGATCGTACTCATAGACGGCGAATTGGAACTCGGTCAATACGTTGATCATCGTCGTGTAGACGAGCAGCGCGACTTCTTGCCGGTTGTCCACGGATAGCTGGCCCGTAAAGTACACGGCATCCGTGACCCCGGTCTCCCAGAGTACGTCGGTCAAGACAGCTACGGCTTTGATCTCTTTCGTAGGATTAACGGGGTCCTTGCAACCTAGATCGGCCTTGAGCTCCTTGTCGCCCAACTTGAGCTTGGTCAGAAATCCGACTGGCGTCTGTTTGTCTTTCTTGAAGTTGAAGCCCTGATAGGTGTCAAGCACCTTGCGCAGTTCTGGCATGGCAAATCCTCCTTAGACTAGTGATCCCTTCTTTACGTGCCTCACGGCCCACCCAAGGCTGCTTCCAATCGCAGTTCCACATCCATTCCTTCGAACTGTGCATGTGGGAGCGCTGAAACGGTCGCCTTGTACCAACCGAAGGGGCCCGGTTTCGGTTCAACCGTCACGTTGACCGCCTTGAAGGGATAGTAACGCAGCGTGAGGTCATCGGGATTGGTCACGGTAGTGACGAACCGCCCCAACCAGGCAGCCAGCGTTTGCTGGATGTACGGGCCATCCGCCACACTGCCAATGTATTCGCGCATGGTCCGCTTCACGTAATGGGCAATGCGAGTAATCGAGAAGGTGTAGGCGAGGTTCGTAACCAAGTACGCGTTCTTGGTGGACAGATCTTCCACGAACGTGCGCGGCTTCTTCACCGACTGCGCGCTAAAGAACGTCGCTACCGCCTCGTTCTTCTTGTGCACCAACGGAATGAAACCGTTGCTTGCGAACTGGAGCTCGCGATAGTCGGGAATTGCGATCTCGACCGGCGGCAGAACCTCTGGGTAGCCGCTCTTCTCGTAGGAGTAGGCTGTGAGTCCTTGTACCAGACCCCCGCCGCGCGGACCTCGAATGTGCTGCGCCCAACCGGACCCTTCATACGACTGCACCATGTTCTTGGCGAACAGAATCGCCGCATTGCCCCACAAGAAGCCCAGGGGCGCCACGTCATTCGGCAGCACGGATTCGCGGTAGCCGACCGTGTTACGCGGTTCACTCGTGTGACAGCGACCAAACGGGCCGCGCAGCAGATATCTCGGAAGTACCAGCCCTAGGTACGCGGCATAGTCCGTCGTGCGCAACTCTTGCCAACGACCGTAGCGTGGATGCGCGAGTTCGGCGTCGAGATCCTCGATCTGCGCCACCTCGTCCATCCGCTCACGACCGAAGAACGTCGAGCTGACTGCGCCCAAGAACGGACAATGACTGGCATTGGCAACCTTGCCCATGCACGTGAGCCACTTGATATCGTCGTCGCTCGAGTCGAACTCGTACAGGCCAATCATCCCAGCAAACGGCTTACCGCCGTAACGGTCGTATTCTTGGACATAGACCTTCTTGAACAGCTCGCTACCGAACACGTCCAGTTCGTGATCGACGAGATCTGCGCCAAGTTCATTCTTGGAGACATCGAGAAAATCAATCACCACGTCGTCAGCCGAAACGCTCGACGCTAAGTCATCGAGACCGCGCCAAGCAGCCTCCAACTGCTGAAACGATGGATCATGATAGATAAGATCCAAGCACTCACAGAGCTTCTCGTCGATCATCTCGGCGACACGGGCAATTCCGTGAAGGAGATTCGAGTACCCAACGAATACGTCCACCTTCCGAGGCTTGCCGGTCTCGTCCAAGTCCTGGGGCCCCTGCGGTTTCAGCGTCAGCTGGAGATCGTCGTCGCAGTTAAGGAGCAGTGCAGCCAGTGCATTGAAGAACCGCACCGCTTCGCTGATGTTCGTATTCCGGTCATCGAATCGATAGATCGTTGCCTTCGTCTCCGCGTCGGCGGGCACTGCCTCGCTGACTAACGCAGTCACATACCCCGACGTTTGATCGGTTGCTGCCGTGTCGCGCAAGCTTTCCGGCGATGCCCCGAATACCTCGAGCAATTTGACTAGAAGCTCGGTGCCACCCGTTCCCAAATCAGCCATCTGTCTTTACCTCCGGTTTCGTATCGGCTGGAGCCGCTAATGCCTCTGCTGCGCCTGGGGCAACGGAGGCCGCAGTGGCCGCGGCTGAAGCCGTCTGCTCAATTTGCAGGAACTTGAGTGCCGGTTTCGCCCAGTCTCGGAGTGCCTTGAAGCGACTCAGCTTTGCTTCCTTTTCCTTATCCGTCCCGCTAGTTGGGAGCATCGACTTCAAGGCATCACGCAGATCGACGCGATTGCGCAACATGCCCTGCAGCTCGAGCACTAGCCCCTTGATGATTCTCAACCGCTGCAACTCCGGGACGCTCAGCACCACATCATCGGGCGAGAAGCAGTTGATGGATGTAAACGGCACAGTTCGTTTAGCCGACACCTTGAGCGCATTCTTAGCACCGGCAGTGACATCGAATCGGCTCGCGCTAAGAACATCCGCACTCTGGCGTTCCTGCAGCTTCAGTGCCTTGACGGCCTCGACGGCTATGGTCTCGTCGATTTTCCCCGTCGCGATATCGACGGTTCCGTTGCTGAAGCCCGCCGAGAGTTTGCCGCTCACGACGCCGCGAAGGTACACGTTGCCGCCCGTGATGCCGTTGTTTCCGTCCAGGTCCAACTTGCCCGACACGGTGAGTTTGCCTTCGATTACCCCCAGGTTCCCATTGTCTTTCGGGTCGCTTTTGAACAGCGCTTCTCCCTGCACTCGGCCGCTCTTCTCCCCGCGCGGCACCACACACTGGACGTTCTGAAAGGTAACTTGTCCCGGAATATAGGAACGAAGTCCCTGCAGTTTTCCGTCGGGGATGGCCCAAGTCGGCTGCAATTCGCGCATGTGGTGCTTGACGCTCGTGCTGCGGCGAATCGAGCCAATCTTGCGGTCCGCAAGCGGGGCAAGGACCCCTTTGGTATCGCGTTCATGCGAGCCTTCGAATTCACCCAGCACGAGTAAACGGTACGGAAGCGTCTCCTCTTGGGGTGTGCCGGTGATGTTGGTCCGATAGGTAATGGTCAATCGCGACCGGAATATGTCTTCTTGAATCGGCTTGCTCAAGATCGCCTTCCTTGGTCTCTGGCGCAGAGAACCCACCTACACGTAGCCGCGCCACGACCGCTTTGTGAGTACGCGAACCCTACGCCGTAGGGTTCGCTCGATTGCTAACGTCGCACAGATTTCGTTTCGACACCAAGTTCAGCACACGCTTTTGATCGGGGACTTGCTGATGCCTGACACCTGACGAGACCACGAATCGTCACAGCCAACTCAGTCTTGGTGGACATGCATCAACGAGCGATGAGAAGCCCAACTCGGTCCCCTGCAGAATGAGACGTTGCGTACTCGCCCGATCGATCAGGATCACGCGCAGCGCGATGCTGTCGAATGACACGCAAGCAGGCGACAACGCCCCGAGCCGGATCGCGATCTCCTGATGCCATGGGTTGCCGCACGGGCTATCGGTGTCATCCGCGGCGAGTGTCACTTCGTAGCCCGGGACGGTGACTGACACTTCGGCCTCGAGCGCAGTTCCTCCCAACGTGGCCCACCCGTTTCTAGCTGCGCCCGCGGGAGTCTTGTGCTCTCGAGGGACTCGCCGCACCGATACCTCTAGTTCCGGGAAGACGCGCTTGAACAGCCAATGCAAGGTCGCGACCGACCGCGGTTGGTGTAGCTGCCAGAGCGTCTCCCGTAACGCGTGGATCGCGGGGTGACCCTCCGCTGACCGCTGACTCGTGGCCAAGGGCTGACTCGCCTCGGCGCGTGCCCTGAGCAGAGCGTCGTCACAGAGATTCAGCAGTTGCTCGAGCCCAGGGCCAGCTCGCGTGTCGTGTCGAAGTCGAAGAAAGTAAGATGCCAGCGGGCTCGTGCTCGACATCAAGCCCAAGTTCAAGTGAATGACGATCCGGCGGCCTTCGAGTTCCACACGATCAATCAACGACGGTTCGCAGGCCAGGGACGATCGCCCTCGATAGTGAAGGGCGTATTCCGGAAATTGCTTACGCAGTACCCGCAACAGTGGGGCCAGCTCGAACTGACGGGCATTCGCGGATATTCGCGCGAGCAGCTCGGTCTTCGAGCAAGGGGTCATCCTCGAACGAAGCCCTTTAGGTCGGCACGGTAGTGCTGGGCCAATGCGTGCCACTGGGGTGTCCCCTCCTGTTCCCACACAGCGGCAATCTCGTCGATCTTCGATCCAAGCAATTGGAAATGAGCCGCAAACAGACTGGGCAGGAATCGCACCGGGTCGAACGACTCAGTGGTTTTCCGCACGTCGTACGCCACAATCGCGGCTCGCGTCAGATCACCCCGCTCCACCAACACGGCGAAGGCGTCGAGCTGTTCCATCAGTCTCCCCAATTCCGGGGAAACCTCGACGCAACTTGGCAACAGGGAACTGCGGTCACCTGCACCACAGTTAGCCATGCCGTCCTGCACGCCGGACTCGCTCGGTTCACCCGACTCCAATGCCTCGGCATGTTCAACGTCGGGTTCCGGCGCGGGCTCGACCAGCCTCGGTGCGGACGATTCCGCTGGACCGGCAAGCTCGAACGCTGCGGCAATTTTCGTCTGAAGCGCCGCAAGTGCCACCGCCGTGCGGTTATGTTCACCCAAGCGTGATGTTGCTCGC
>JBLNFG010001029.1:0-5462 GCA_050263495.1 Myxococcales bacterium
GAGGAGTAGCGAGCCAACCCTGGCATGCACGTCGCGCATCAAGAACCACCGAGGGGCCAGGTGTTTGATTCAGCTTCGCTCGATAGTCAGGCCGGATGAGCCTTTCTTTTGTGGCTGGTTCGGCGTGGTTACTGCTGGGTTCGCTTTGCCGCTGGGATGGACGTCAAGTAGGCGCAAATTCGCATCGAGTCAGCGAATGAGCGGCAATCATCAGATCGGGTGACCGATCTGTGTCGATAGCTCGTGCACGTGCGTGACGGTTCGGGTCGTGCCCCAATTCCCCCATTGGCTTTGCACACCCCAAGCTTAGAGACGGCTCAGAAGAAGTGAATTGCTCGAAAACGGATTCAGTTAGCCATTGTGATGCACGTTTCTTGATGACTGAGTACGTTTCGAGCGAGCAACGCGTGGCGCATGATCTCGATAGTCACGTTCAAGACTGTGTGCCGCGCATAGGTGGGTCTATCTGTCTATCATCGACCAATAGACCTCGCGTTGTTGCTGCAACCGTGATCGATTGCGTTTGCCAAAACCTACAACCCCACGAGGTGCGTCCACTCTGCCAACGATGCGCTTGCTGGGCAAGGAAAAGTGAGCAAGCGCACCATGCCCAATGCCAGAGAGACTCGTAGAATTTGCGGATTCGTTGCCTCAAGAGCCGACAGGCTCCGTCTGGACCGAGTATCCGATCAACGTGATCCATGTGGCAAGCGCTGGAACCTCCCCACGCTGCTCTGGGCCAGCCTGCTCGGCATGATGGCGGGACAGAAGGGCTTCGCTGGCGTCGAGAGCCTGACCGACGACCTCTCTGTGCCGGTTCGCCGCCGCCTAGGTATCAAGCGGCGGATCCCGGACACCACACTGCGTAATGCGCTCGCGACGATTGATCCGACTGAGCTGCGCCCAGTCCTACACTCGGTGACTCGTTCCGCTAGCCGCAGCAAATCCATCGCCGTCGACTTCACTTACCCTTCGGCGTCGTTTCGATGGACGGTGAGTACGTTTCGGTTCCCTCGATTGATGACCACTATGCCCAACGCTCGGAACGTTCCGATACGGGTGTCGCTGGTCGCATCGGCACCATGACTGAGACATCATGCCGCACAGCAATCCGTGTCCCGTCGTGGCCACCTTCGAGAGACGCGCGGGCGTCGCACGTAGACGGGCTCTAGCCAGTTACCGGTCTGAGCCGGTCAATTGTCGGCAATTCATGCCACTTCCTGAAAATCTCTCCGACCGACTAGGACCACCCACAGCGTGCCGAACACACCAAACGTCGCCGCTAGCGCGAACGCAAACCTCGCCTGTCCGGCTGCCAGAAGCGCGCCGACGTAGAGACTCGACACCATGTCACCGACCGCGTTGGCGCACGCCAGAATGCCAAAGCCGAAGCTCCTCTGATCGCGCGACAACAGCTCGGCGACTGCCGATTTCTCGACAGTCTCCTCGACGGCGATGTAGGCACACGAGCCGAGCACGGCAAGCCCGAGTCCGACGAGTGATGCGGAGGCTCCGGCAAGCACAGCGTTCGTAACGACCCCGAGGCCGTACCCGATGGCAAGCACCTTCCACTTCGGCAGCCGATCACCCAGGCGACCTGCTGGAAACGCGACGCCGCCGCTCACAATGTTGTGTATCGTGTACGCGACAACGCCAGCGGAGAGCGCCCCTTGCGCCGCAATGCCGCCCATTGTATCGGCAACTAGGAAGATCAAAAACGTCCGCGAGAAGTCGCCGAAGCCAAAGAGGAGAACGCCTACGAGGAAGAGCCAGAAGCGTATCGGCAACCGATGCGACGCGTGGAGAGCCGAAGCAGCTGTTGTCGTCGCGACGCGGTCCTTCGTGAGCGCGATAATGAAGCACACGGCGAGTAACGCCGGCACGAGACTCATGGCGATGAGTGTCGGCATGGCAACTCCCGACGCGAGCAAGCAGAGAGCGAGCAGCGGACCGACCACAGCCCCCAACATGTCTGCAGTTCGCTCAACACCGTAAGCGCGCCCGAAGTGCGTGGGTTCGACTTCGTCGGCAAGAAGAAAGTCGCGCAGCGGCGAGCGGAAACCGCGGCCAAACCAGGCCGCCACTCGCAGCACGCCGACACCCATCGCTGTCGTGACAAATGCAATCGACGCGGTGCCGAACGCAGTCGTTCCGTAGCCGAGAGCCGCAAGCTGCTTCTTGTACTTCACATGATGACCGGCAAAGCCGCCTGCGAGTTTGGACAGGCTGAATGCGAAGTCCGCTGCGCCCTCCATCACACCAAGCGTGGCAGGACCAAGGCCGACGCTCTTGAGGTAGAGCGGTAGCACTGCGGTGACCATCTCGTGTCCGACATCCGAGAAGAACGTCGCCAGCACGATACCGAGCATTCCGCGAGTGATCCACGGCGGGAGGAGCGACGTTCGCGTCATTCGTGCACGCGAGCGGGCTCAATCACGGCAACGGCAGGTGTCTTCATCCAGCCTCGCCGCACCCCAATGGAGATCAGCGTTCCTGCAACGAGCCCGACGACGTAGCCATACGGAAGGCCTACGACGGCGGCCGCCACCACGAGCGCGACCCACAGCGTGCTCCTGTCGCCCGCCACATCGCGCACCAACGTCATGAGTGCGACGGCCTCGAAGAGAAGTACGACGCCGAGCACAGGCATTGGAAACACGTGAACAACGTGCGCGAACCCCGGAGCGAAAAACAGCCCGAGTAGCAGGTACATCATGCCGTAAAAGACGGGGGCGCCCCCGGTGCGAGCGCCGAACCCGTAGAAGCCCACAAGCCCGCCGCACCCGTGGCACACGGGCACGCCCCCAAACCAAGGCGTGATGAGATTCATCAGTCCGTAGGTGAAACCTATCTTCCGAACTGGAACCGCATAGTCCGGAAACAGATCTTGCGTCGTCTGACTCGTCGCAATGACAGAGTTACCGAACGAGAGCGGGAGCTGCGGGAGAGCGAGCAGTAGCGCTCCCTGGAGTAGCTCGGGACTCGTAGGGGCGTGAAAGACAGGGAGGCGGAATCCGATGGCCTCAGCAAGTACAGTGCCATCAAGGTTCATCATGCCCGCGTAGAGCAGGCCGAGTCCTATCACGACGAGCGGAGCTGGCACCCGGCGCTGACCGCGGAGCGCGAGCAGCAACACTACGGAGACGGCGGCCAGGATGTAACCCTTGAAGCCGTTCGCGCTTGCGTACTCCTTCAACGCGAGCGTCGCCAGAGTGATGCCGAGTCCGAGCTGGATGCCTCGGACGACCTCCTTTGGCACCACGCGTACGAGCCAGTCGAGCAGACCAGTGGCCGCCAGGAACAACATCGCAACACCGATGACGAGCCCACCCCCAGCAAGTGTTCCAGGTGAAAGCTTCTGCGCCAACATGATGGCCGCCATCGCCTTGAGCGGTTGTACCGGCATTGGGATGCCGTAGAGAATCCCCGTTGCGATCTGCAGCAGACCGAACATGATACAGACGCTGGCAGCGTCGAGGGGGCACGTAGCGATTAGCGCGATGAGAAGAGGCAGGTCGGTGCCTATGTCGCCGAACGCTCCAGCCAGCTCGTGGCGGTCGAAGCGCAGGCGGGATGTTCCTGCGATCATCCCATTTCTCTACCAAACGTCTGGTTTCGACAGCATTTCCGATGGGTACCAAACACCTGCGCTCCGCACTTACGTTGGCGTTGAGTTCTCGGCTTCATCCGCGGTTTGTGCGACGCCATCGGGCTGAATCGGCTTGAGAAATAGCCACCCTATTCCCAACCCAAGGACGGCAGCAATGCCACTTGCAACCAGGACACCGAGCTTGGCAGCACCGAGCAGGTGAACGTTCGTGAAGGCGAGCTGTGCGACGAACAGCGCCATGGTGAAGCCTATCCCGGCTACGACTCCGAGTACTACGAGATGTCGCAGAGTGATGCCAAGCGGCAAACTCGCGACATTGAGTCGAAGTGTCAAGTGACACGCCAAGAGCACACCGATTGGCTTACCGAGAACCAGGCCTACGCCGATCGCAAGCACAAGCTTCGTGGTAGTTCCGTCGAAAGAGAGATCGTCCAGTGCCACTCCAGCGTTGGCCAAGGCAAAAACAGGCATGATGGTGAATGCTACCCAGGGATGAAGCGTCTCAATGAGGCTCTCAGCGGGGGACATGGCTTCGCGTTTAGCGAGTTTGATCAGATGCAATGCATGACTTAGGTCGTGAGATGGAATCGTATCGAGCGGCTGCTTCGACAAATTGTCGATATTCGATTGCACCTGCTGCACGAAGCCCTCAGGTCCCAGCCAAACCTTCACCGGTGTCACCATTCCGATAATGACTCCTGCGATGGTTGGGTGGATTCCAGATGCGTAGATCCCTGCCCATACCACCAGCCCTGGAAGAATATATGCGACCTTTTGGCGGACACCGAAGGCCTGCATCGCAAAGACCCCTCCAATTCCCAGAGTCGCAATGAGCAGACCAGAGACGGCAACACCCGATGAGTAGAACAGCGCAATGACAATGATCGCGCCAAGGTCATCAATGACGGCCAGTGCCAATAGCAGCACACGCAACGCTGGTGGAACGCGTTTGCTGAGCAATGCAAGCACACCAACCGCAAACGCGATGTCGGTAGCCATTGGGACGCCCCAGCCCGAATGAGTCGGCCCTTTTCCGGCGATAGCTAGGTAGAGTAGCGCAGGCGCTACCATGCCGCCGAGCGCCGCAGCGAATGGCAAAGCAGCTCGACGCCACTTGGAGAGTTCACCAGCATGCAACTCACGACGAATCTCCAAACCGACGACGAAGAAGAATACCACCATCAGTCCATCGTTGACGACCCACTCGAGACTGCGCTCGAACACGAAATGGCCAAGGCGGATGCCCACCATCGAATGCCAAATCCCAAAGTAGCTGGCTGCAAAACGAGAGTTGGCCCAAACGAGGGCGACCGCTGCAACGACAAGCAGGAGAATTCCACTCGAGGCTTCAATCTGCATGAAGCGCTCAAGTGGACGCGTTGCGAACCGTAGTAAATGCGTCAGCGGCGCCCAAGCGCCAGGGGCTGGAACCGATAGTAGGTTCGGACCGGATTTCGGATTGTCAGTGCTCAAGGGTTCTCCAGTGACAGGCCTGAGCCGGTCAGGATGGCGGCCCGACCATCCGAAGTCCTGCAGCCGTTGGGCTGCACCCTTGAGAAGCGATTGACCTGCAACGTATGTCGAAGTTGGTGAAACGTCCAGGGGTTGACGTCACGACGTCCATTGTCCGTAAAGTAACCTCTTAGACTGAGGGGGGCCGCTAGCGAATCTTGGCCTTGGTGGTGGGCTGCGCATAGTGACCTTTTTCGGACAGAGCCCCGAAGAGGGTGGAGCGTTTGAGCTTTAGGGAAACGGCAATCTCCCGCACGGTGCGGCCCTTTGCTTTGAGCTTTTTGGCACGATCAAGGGTGGCTGGGTCAATGGCGCGAGGGCGGCCCCAGCGCCCCCCTCG
>JBLNFG010001030.1:0-3190 GCA_050263495.1 Myxococcales bacterium
AATGAAACGCGTTGCCGTTAAGCCCGCGAGTGCGCTTACTGCAACACACAGTCCGACTACCGTGGTGCGGCGACGATGATTGTGTGTAACCGTAGGAACAGAACCAGCAACCAGCGTTGGATCGGTGGTCACCGTCGGAATCGACGAGTGCAGCGCCGCGGGCCGCGTCCCGGTTGCGCGCAGGATCCGGTCAATCGAGTTCCGGGACTGTTCGGGCGCCACACACGCGAGCGCATCGGCGAACTCGCCTAGGTTGGCGAAGCGCCGAGCAGGTTCCTTCTCCAGGCATCGCATCACGGCGCGATTCAGAGCCTCTGGTATTTCGCGTAGCTCGATGAGCGGCAGCGGCGTGGCGGTTCGGATCTTGTGCCAGAGATCAGCAACGATCTCACCGCCAAACGGCACTCGGCCTGCAATGGCTTGATAGAGGATGACCCCCAACGACCAGATGTCCGAGCGTTGATCGACGTCCCGCGACGCGTCGATCTGTTCCGGCGACATGTAACGCGGCGAACCAAGGATCTCGTAGCGATCGGTACGCTCGACATCGCCGGGCAGCGGCTGAATCTTCGAGATGCCGAAATCCAAGACCTTGATCATAGGAAACCCATCGTCACGATCCACACAGAACAAATTCGCAGGCTTCAAGTCGCGGTGGACGATTCCCAACCGATGTCCCTCGGCAAGGGCTTCGCTCGCTTGCAGAACGAAGTCGACCGCGTCAGGAACCGCAAGTTGACCTTTCGGGGCCCTACGCAAGAGATGTTCCAGATCATGACCGTCCAGGTACTCCATCACGATGTACGGGATCCCCGACTCGGTGGCGCAGACGTCGATGATGCGGACCACATGCTCGTTCTTAATCTTCGCTGCCGCACGCGCCTCACGACGAAATCTCGCAATCGATGCACTGCTTTGAGCTACATCGGGCAGAAGGAATTTGAGCGCAACCCGTTCATCCAGTTCGCGGTGATACGCAACGACCACCACGGCTTGGCCACCTCTTCCGAGTTCTCTCTCGACCCGGAATCTGCGCGCAAGGGCCTCTTCTCTCCAGATGCTCTCGGGAAGCCTGCTAACAGCCGGCGCTCCCCCTGTTGTCATATCTACCTCCACGTGCAATGGCGCGGGACTAGTCACATTAGAGTCACCCCGAGGTCCGCGAAGCGTCAAGGACCTTCGCGCCTGTCGGCTTAAGTCCAACTGATATCGGTCGCGTCCCGCGCAGGAAGTCTGAGCTCACATCGCCCAAGAACCGCGTCGCCAGCAGACGCGCCTGCGTCGCGGGGTGACTCGGAGGCATTGCTAGGTTCACTTCGAAGTGATTGCGCGCCAGGAGCCATTGTTGGGTACTGAGGCAAGGTTCGGTCCAAACAGCAGCAATCACGATCGACCGACTTGTGTGACTGGGCTCCTGAGTCCGAAAGGAGAAGGTGGTCGGCTCCCAGCTGCGCGGGCCGATTATCTTCGGCGAACCATCAGGAATCGCCCGATGCGTGACGATTTCACGCAACCCGCCTCAGGGATTGGCCGGGTAGGGAGGGCTGCACCACTTCTGACCCGAGAACGAGCCCTCGCCATGACCACGCATGATCTGCAGGAAGACCCAATAACACTACTGGACGGCAGCCACTCGCTTTGGCTTGTCGTACGTCGACGCGGCAAGTGCACGTCGTACGAGTTCCCGCCTGAAAGCGATCGCGCCGTGGTTGCCGGAGCCTCGGACCGGGTGCAAATCCACATTGCTCGGGCGGCGCCAATCGCATTTTACATTGAACGGGTGGAGGATCATCTGTGTATCACCTCGTGTTATCCGGGAGCTAAGTTGTGCGTTAACGCGCGAATCATGAGAGGGCGACAGTGGCTCACTGAGCCTTCACGGATCGAGGTCGCGGGCGAGTTATTGGATCTCCGCGTTTATGATAGTCCCCCGTCGACTCTAGGGCAGAGCGTTGATGCGTCTCCAGACCGCGCGTTGCCTAAGAGCTCAGCCCCTGGATCTAGTCCTCCGAGCGTTGCATGGATGGGTGAATACGGGGCGTCCGAGACCGCGTGCCAATCGGAGCCTAGTCTTGCGTTGGAGAGCGCCGCACCTTCGCGACAACAGACCACGGATCATCTCGAGGATCGTGAGCCGATATCGTCGTCCGAGTTGTCGTCCGCGGACACCCCCGACGTGTTTCTGGCCGCCTTCGATGATTGGTTCGACGCGACACTCCTCGGCGCTGCGCTCAACGAGGAGGCTCGTCCGAAACCGCTCGAGCCCCCGTGGCGGCGCGCTTCGACTGCGCCGCTGAAGCAAGTGCCGGTTCCTCCTCGTCCTTTGGGCGCAGCACAGGGCGTGGATCCGGACTGCGCGCGGACGCTCGAGTTTGCGGCGGTTCGGGTGACTTCACTTGCCGACGGGTTGAAGACTATCGAGTTCAAGGCGCCCAGCGCTGATTCCGGTCCAACGTCGCACCGAAAGCCTCCGGTGGTTTCCGATGCCGATTCCGGTCCAACGTCGCACCGAAAGCCTCCAGTGGTTTCCGGCGTCGATTCCAGTCCCTCCCCGCACCGAAAGCCTCCGGTGCCTTCACGTCCACGCCTCGCGCCGGTGCTTTCCGTCGCGAGTACTCACTGCATCATCCCGCCGAGTCCTCGTGGTATTCGCCCCGAACTCACGATGCGCATCGTGCCCTCCCGGGGTGAGTTGGAGGCCGATCTCGCGGTCACTCAACCGATCCCTCGAACGCTCGAACTTTCGTCGAGTCGGCGAGCGCCGTACACACTCGCAGCGCGAGAACTATCTGCGGATCGCGCCGCTCCGCGCGAGCGCTCCTTGCATGACACATTGAGTCTGCCCATGCAGCGTCGGCCGCTCATGTTCCTGATCGGGGCAGCCGTCGGGATCGTCCTTCCCATACTATGCGTGGCAGGTGCCAACAAACTAGCGTCTTTGCCGAGGAATGGGCTCTTCCCGCGTGCCATTCCGACGGCTGACGCCTTCGGTCGATCCATCCCGTCACACACTACGACAAACCCGCGCTCAGTCCCCGTGGATGCGGCATCACTGGCGGCGCGTGTCACGGACACTGAGAGCATCACGAGCACGGCATGGAGCGCGCCGAGTACAACAGAAGTGCCGCCATCGACTGAAGCCGTTACATCGTCGTCAGCATCAGCGGCCGCGTCGGTATCGTTGCCGCTA
>JBLNFG010001031.1:0-2776 GCA_050263495.1 Myxococcales bacterium
GCAGCTCTGCGCGTAGCCGCCGCCAATGGCACGGACGCCGAGTGGACTCGAAGTGAGTGGCACGTAGGGCAAGGCGTCTCCGCTCCGACTCGGATCGTCACCCCAAACTACGGCGTTGAACGTAGCGTCTCCCAGGCCTAGCTGACCGCCCAAATTCATGCCCCAGCATTTGACCCGACCGTCTGAGGTGCGCGCACACACGTGGCGATAGCCCGCCATCAAATCCACTGCCATTACGCCGGTACCGAGCTCGACGGGCGGCAGCGCATCCCCCATGCCGGCGGCATCGCAACCGCGCGTTTCCAACGTTCCGAAGCCAAGTTCACCCTCGCTCCCCGAGCCCCAGCACTTCACCCGCCCGTTCTCCAGCAGGGCGCAGCTGAACACCATGCCGCCGACGATGGTGGAGGTCGGCGCCGAACTGCCGAGCCTTACGGCAGGCAGATTTTCTCCCATCTCGTTTGGCTCGTCGCCTCGATTGCCCTCACTGCCAATCCCGAGCTGACAGTCCCCATTGTAACCCCAACACTTGAGCACACCGTTCTCGCCAAGCGCGCAGGCATGGTTCTCACCGGTCATGAGAGAGCGTACCGGGATCTGACAGTTTGCAGGACAGGCATCACCATCATGGGTGTTGCCGTCATCGCACTCTTCGCCGCGCTGTCGAATGTTGTCGCCACAGATCGCTGCACCGCACACGGCACCCGACTCGCCCTCGATACAGCGAAATTCGCACGTATTCGAGAGGCTGCTCGACACCAGATCAGGACCGCAAACGCGGCGATCTCGGGGACCGTCGCAGTACGCGTAACCCGGGGCTCGTCCTGCGCACTCCGGCAAAATGGGCTGACATTCTCCCGTTTCAGAGTCGCAGAGCTGACCCTCGGGGCAGTCTGCGTCCGGCTGGTACGCGAAGGAATGACAAACCTCCCGTCCACGTCGAGCGTTACCCGTGCACCGGTGTGAGCCTTCGATCACGCATTGTGGAATGGCATGTCCACAGAAGGGTCCCGTGGTGCTTTCGAAGCAGTAGTCCCAACTGTTTTCGCAGATCTTCGAGACCGAGCTCGAGACCAGATCGACGTCGCACACGCGAATCTGTGTGCCGTCGCAGAAAGCGAAGCCCGGCTGCTTGCCGACGCAAGCCGGCAACATCGGCTGACACTCCCCCGTATTCGAATTGCACAATTGATCCTCAGAGCAATCTGCGACCCGTCGGTACTGTCCGGACTGGCACGCCTCGCGCCCACGCTGAGCAGTCCCTAGACATCGAGGCGCCCCTTCCCTGTTGCACTGAGCGGAGGTCGTGCCACCAACATTCGCTCCCCCTGACGCGTCGCTTCCGCCCGCGGACATGCCGCCCGTTGTGAGCGGACCAGTTCCGCCGGTCGCGAGGGAGCCGCCGGTCGCGAAGGCGCCGCCGAGCGCGCTACTACCGCCGAGCGAGCTACTACCACCGAGCGCGCCACTACCACCGAGCGCGCTACTACCACCGAGCGCGCTACTACCGCCTACGTCGAACGAACCGCCCTGTGCGGCGCCGCCCAAGTTGAACGCCCCCCCCTGTACCAAGACGCTGGATCCAGCCACGGAGCTTGCGCCGACATCACTCTGACCAGCACCACCTCCACCGGAGAGGTCGACGCCGTCTCCGTCACTGCCGCCGAGGCGATGATCGCGAGAGCCGCCGCAGGCAAAGAACACGATAGAACTCAAGCCGCATGCAAGGATCGATTGGTTACGATAGTTCATAACCCTTTCCCTGTCGCGGAAGACGACTTCTGATCACTCGAATTCGCTGATCCGAGCATGGTGCGAAGGCGCGTCGAGTAGCGACTGGTAGGTTGCGCGCGGATCATGGACGCGGCAAGGCTTTCAGCTGCGGTGCGCTCGCCCAGCGCGAGCAAGGCTTCGACGCGCAAGACCATTACTTCCATCGCAAAGACGCCGCTCGGCCAACGCGCGCGATAGTCGTCGAGTGCTTGAAGTGCAGCGGTTGCGTCTCCTTCGCGCAGAGCTCGACGTGCAAGATCGACCGTCGCAATTTCCCGTCCCATGGAGCTGACGGCGGGAGGAACCTCGGCTTGGGGCATAGCGCTGACGTCCGTTGCCATCACCGGCGCGAAGGTTCTCGCCGTTGAGGTGTCGACTCGAGGCTCGTCGTTTTGCGCGACCGTCACGACCGCTGTAGCTGCCAGCTGCGGTTCCAACTGCGGTGTCTGCAGCGCGGCTGGTTGCGGAGGATCCTGGTCGAGTGAAGCGCGCGTCGACGCTCTCGGTGCGACTTTCGGTATAACCAACGCAGGGAAAGGAGCTCGCGCTGCCACCTCGGGTTCGAGCCTCCGCGACACGAGCGCCGGTGCTTCGACGACGGATCCGGGACGAACTGCGGAACCCGAAGCCACCACGGGCGAATGCTCGAGCCGCGATTTTGTCGACGTTATTGCGTTGACCCCAACCAAAGCAACCGATCCGCAGAGAGTGCCAATGACGATCGCCTTCATGGCTATCCAAGGCAAGCTCACGACCGCACCACTAGCGGCGGAAGAGCTCGCCACTGTACCGGCCGAACTGCTCGCTACCGTGAACGCCGTGGCACTGAGCCCGAGTGCGGCCGCGGTGCGCTGCATCGCTTGGGGGCCGGGAACGTCACGCCGAACCGATCGAAGCAGGGCTTGCTCGATCGGATCAGTCGTCGTCGCAGACAGTGGCATGCGCTCAGTCATCGAGAACCTCCCGCGGACAGGCGAAGTTTCAGGCGCTGAACGCCTTCGTG
>JBLNFG010001032.1:0-2804 GCA_050263495.1 Myxococcales bacterium
GCTTCGGGAAGGTGCACGCTCTTGACTCCCAGCTCTTTGAGCAGCCCCGGATAATCGGGAACGGAGTTGTGCCCACCGTACTGGCGAGCGAGTCTTCCCGCGTCTCCGATCAGGAGTAGGCACGGTTGGCGCTGACGAACCAGGAAATCGAGTCCTGCCGCACCATACTTAACGCCGACCTGTGCGTGGAGCGCCAGAATCGGAATCTTCTTCACTCCCTCACCAGCGGCATTGGCCATTGCCTCAAACCCCGACGCGATGCAGAAGGCGATGAACTCGTTGGAACCGTGAACCACACCCTTCAATCCCGAGATGTCCTGTATTGCCTGCCAGAGCGGCCCCTCGTTGCTGCCCGTGTTACCCGTCAGAAAATGAAAGCCGCTACCGTTTCCGAAGGAGGGATGCTCGACGAGCGTTCGAATCACGACTTCGGCAGTCGTCTTTCGCTTGCCAGCGTTGAAGACTTCCGGCTTTGCGTCGGGGGTCCTGTCCAGTTCGTGTGTGACGAGCGACTTCGTAGGTTTGCTCAGAACGAGTCCGTTACTCATGGTGGTCTTTACCCCTCTGCTACGCGAAATGGCCAATCTTGGACCGATGGTCTGGTGACGGCGTGAAGAACTGGAATTCGACGTTCGTCGCTTCAACGGCTTGAGCGGAACGAAGACGTCTCGGGTCAGAAACGATAGTCTGATGTTCCACCCAGCCGCTGCCGTTCGGTGGCTTCCCCTTCAGTGCGCGAGTGTGATCGTCCTTGTCGGATTAGCGTTGAACGCGCCCTTGAGGGCTAGGAATAATGGTTGAAAAGGTGCGGTGTCATGAATGGTCCGGAGATAACGGATCTTTCCTTCGTGTACCCAGAAGAGGTTTGAGCCACGGGCTTCCACGGGCGTCCCGTCGGGAGCGTTGAGCCGCATGTGCCAAAGTGCGACCGCGTGCTCCTCATCGACATCGACAAAGACCTGCAGGAGCTCGCTACGAAAATTGGGGAGGGCGGCTAGCGACTGGAACAGGGGGATCACTCCGCGCACATTCGCAATGCCCTCAGTGTGGCCTGCCATCTGATCATCCAGAATGACGTCTTCGGCGAACAGGGCGAAGTAGTCGTTCCAACGAGCTTCGTTGACGCAGGCGAAATAACACCGAATGACGTCTTCGACGGACGTGCCGATAGAGCGCGCCGGAGCGGCTGCTTGCCGTCGGGCGACTTCTTCGGGCGGCACCTCCTCGAGGTGCGTCGCGATATGCCAGGAGTTACCAAAATCATCGAACACCATGCCCGATCGGTCGCCCCAAGGCATATCCGTAATGGGCATGACGGCGGCGGCACCAGCCTTAACCGCGCGCTCGAACACCTCGTCAACATTGGGCACGTAGAGGTAGAGATTCGCCCTCGTGTGCTTCATCACCGGACTCTCATCGGCCACGACAAGAAGCGTGTCGCCAATACGCAGCGTGGCACGGAGCACCGAATTATTGGGGCCCGGCACGATTTCGGTCGCCACGGCGTCGAAGGCGCTCATGCAAAACTCCATGAACTGAAGGCTGCTTCTGGTCACGACTTGAGCCGTCACAGCGCCAAATCCATCCCGTCGATAGGAATGGTCGTTTACGTCTCCCTGTGTGAAGTCGATCAGGCTCTGGTACGGTCGTCCCTCCGGGGCGCCATGCCCGCCGACCATCACCTCGATATCGAGATTCAGCGCCTCGAGCGTGCGCCGAAAATCCTTGGAGAATCTTAGCCAGGACGGAGGTGACGGGGCACCATGCGGAACGAGACCAGGATTGAATAGGTCAGCGTTGAATAGCAGTTTGGCGCTCGGAACATACACGATCAGCATTTCGGCTGAATGAGGCGACGAGATCCGATGGACATCGACCGCACCACCACCCAAGCTGAGGCACTTATCAGTGACGGTTCGGATTGTCGGTCGCCTCGCAGTCGCGGCTAGCGTGTCGGGACGAATCGTGTGCGGTCTAGCGAGGCATTGCGTCACGAAATTGTAGTCGCCTGGTGCAACGATGAGTTCGGCGCCGATGGCAGCGTAGGCTCGAATTCCGCCACTGTGGTCGTAGTGGTGGTGGGTTAGGATCAGATGAGTGATCGGCTTGTCGGGCCAGCGTGCCCTGACGGCATTGATGACCGCTAAAGAGCGAGCTTCATGTTGTGGAGGATCGATCACGATGACTGCCGAGTCGAGGGCAACCGCCAAGGAATGGTGAATGCCGCCACCCATGGTCACGACCTGCGGATTGATGGGCACGGGAACGACCGTGCCGGGATCGAGAGCGATCGGCGCACCCAGGGCCAAGCCGCGATGAATCCACTGTTCGTTGATCAATCCGAGCTCGGCCAGCTCGGGATCGAAGGGTTGGGACTCCGGTAGAACGAAGAGGTCTGCTTCGAGCTGCGGATTCAACTCGATCCGTTGGCGGACTTCCCGGTGCACAACCACGCCCTCCCAGCTCAGTTCAACCTGATACGGGAACGCGAGCCCACCGTCTCGGCGCCAATCCGAGAACGACACGGCGATCTCGACGTCGCCGCAGCAAAAATCGTTCTCTTGTGTGACAAGGCGCGACACTTGATTGGAGTCGAGAGCCACGAAGAGACGGATTGGGCGGGGCAGCGCGACGATTTCAACGACTCGATGTAAAACGCCGTCGAGTTCTTGGCGACCGGCATATCGAATGACTTGCTGCCCGGTGTCGTGCTGCCGGCGGAGAGCTCCCGCCACGAGCAAATGGGGATTGAGCAAGTATTGCTGGCGACGAACGGCCGCGACGCGATCGGACTTCATCGAACG
>JBLNFG010001033.1:0-9642 GCA_050263495.1 Myxococcales bacterium
CGTCGGAATTCGAGCTTCGCGAAGGCGAATCGCGCCGGCTCCGACTTCGGTCTTGAGGAAATCGATCAGCGTTGGACGGAGGTGATCCATCGCCCCGGGCGGAACACTGTCTAGACTAGTACCGGGCGTAAAGTCGATGGAGTGGCGTCGCGCGTAGACTTCAAGAATCGCGACACTGATGCGCGGATTACGACATTCAATGCCGTAAGTCAGAACGTTGAGCAGCCTTTCCGTCTCGGAGCGATTACTCGCGCCTGCACTCTCAGCGCCGACACTGTCGGCTCTGTCTGCTCTGTCTGCTCTGTCTGCTCTGTCTGCTCTGTCTGCTCTGTCTGCTCTGTCTGCTCTGTCTGCTCTGTCTGCTCCGTCGGCTTTGCCGGCTCCGTCCAGCTCGAGCATGACGGATCCGAAGTCCGTTTCGATCCGCCACCAGTCTCGGAAAAACATCGGGACCGAGGTTAACACGGATCAGACGATGTGAAACGGACCCACCGACCTTCGCGACAATTGGCTAAGCGGCCGCCACGGGAGCTAGGAACCCAGAATGGCAGCGCTAAGGTTACGACTCATCGAATCTGTGATGGCTATCGTCTCCGCCGTCCAACCATCGCGGCAGTCGAGGTGAAGCCGATTCAATAGAGGAAACGCGACTATCGGCAGAATCCTCGTACACTGAGGCGAACGATGCGGACAGACACCCAAGGAGCGATGGGAATGACTGCGCCGTGAACGGAAGTGGGGGGCTATTTTCTCGCCGCCATGATGCGGTGGAGAATGCCTTCGCTGTACCCATCGAAACGGTTGTAGGCACCCGCAAAAGTGGTGACAACAAGGCCCTCTTTCTTCAGGATGAAGACATTTTGATCTCCGTTTCCTCGTGCCGCGACAACATCGTAACCTTCGGAGAATCCTCCCACCCAAAACTGGTAACCGTAGCCCCACACTCCCCCTTGGCTCCATGCTCCGGCTTCTTTGACGTGCCGTTGCGTCGAACGTTCGATCCACTCCTTCGGGACAATTTGGCGGCCCTTCCATTTCCCACCGTGGAGGCAAACTGAGCCGATCTTGGCCAGATCTCTCGCTCGCATGCGGAGGCCCGACATGGCAGCTGGCATTGGGGGATACCACAAGGTGCTACCGAGCCACTCGAACTCGGTGATCCCGAGGGGGGTAAACAGCACGTCAGTGGCAACCTTATCCAAGGGTTTTCCGGTGATCTCGTACACGATCCCCGCCAACACCTGGGTCAGGCCACCGTTGTAGTACCACACCGAGCCCGGAGTATCGCGAACAGGCCGATTCAGCACTTGTGCAACCGGATCCGCCACACTATAGAGGCGAATCTCGTCGTTCGTTGCCTCGGTGTACGGCACCGTCATCTCATTCCACTCAATGCCTGCCGTCATGGTCAAGGCGTGATGTAGTTTGATCGCCTGAAGCTCAGGGGCTGTGGCGCGCTTCGGAAAGAACGATGGAAGCGGTCTTTCGAGAGCGGATTCGTATTCACTGGCGAGGACAATGCCAAGCACGAGGGACGTCACAGTCTTAGAGATCGAACGCAGATCGTGAAGAGTATCACGGTCAAAGTCTACCTGTCCGATCGGCTCACCCCAGCGCTCATCCGTTCCAGCGAAGTATTGTTCGTAAACAAGGTGTCCGTCGTGCTCGATCAGCACGGCGTGCGTATTGGGGAAATTCCCAGCCTCAATGTCCTGCGTGAGCTGACTCAGGGCCGCCTCATCCAATCCCGCGGTTTGGAGCGTTTCAGTATCCCATCCATCGCCAGACGTCGTAATCGGTTCGATTCCCGGGCGCACGTTGCAGGCAGTCACAGAGACGACCACGAGGGCGAGGAAGAATCTAGAAACCGAGCGATCCCTGGTCATGAGGCTCATGAGCCCCCCTTTCCTATCTTTCGCCGATCAATGGCTCGACCGGGCGATATTGATCACTCGCCGCCAGCGTCGAGTACCTTCTCGCCACCAGCCCGGCTGGCACCTCCGACGTGTCCGCGTGGTGCGACGGGGCATTCGAACAGTCACCGTCAATGAAGACTAAGCTTGCAAGCGCCACCTGCACTGCCTGGGCTCAAGGACGCGACTGAGGGACGTTATGATCGCTACTCCAGCACGGGCCTACACCAGGTGCGATCGTCACAGCCAGGTTGAACGCGTCCACCCAAATCGCAGGCAGGCGAGGCCCCTGACACAAGATTATTTGCCAGGCCTCCTTCGAGTGCCAGCCCCAGGCTCGCAGCCGACGCCGCGCCTATCAACACGTCGAAACCCATTCCTGCACCGCTTTGCAGCGGACTGGCTACCGGCAACCATTGAAGCTGTGCTTCGATCTCGTAGCCGCTGCTGACGCGATGAGACGCAAAGAGACCGGTGACGAACGGGGTATTGGTGGAGACGCCGTTCTGGTAGATGACGATGGCGCGGGACAAGTTAGCTGCGTCGGGCGCAGAAATGACGACGTGAATTGCACCACCGTCCTCGGTGCCTGTATAGGTGCCGGTCAAATTGGCGGTTGGTGCGACAAACAGCTGGACGTTATCGCCATTCCACAGTGACGCGTTGAGATCGGGAACGATCGATGGATCTTCGACCACGACATGGACGTGTAATGCCACGTCGGACCAGCCGGCGCGGATCGTCACCCTTTCTGGCAGCGCGCTCGAACGGCTTGGGTTCACATAACGCGCGGTGCTCAAATCGAAGGTCATGGGTGCCAACGTCGAGAACTCGTCGCCCGCACCGTCGACGACTTGCGTGCCGATGAACCTCGGCATGCGCGCGCAATAGTCGCCCAGGCTCGCGACGCCGGCTGCGCCACTCACACCGCCGGTGCTCTTGCCGCCGGTCGGAGCAGCACCGGCGAGGTTGTTTCCTGCCGTGCCGCCGTTCGTCACGTTGCCTGCCGCGGCACTCCCGCCCTGAACGCTTCCGCCCGCAGCCATGGCGCCACCCACGGGCACACTGTTACCACCGCCGACTCCGATACTGCCGTTGGTTCCGGCTTGTACCTCGCCGCTACCACCGAGTGGCTCACTCGCTCGAGAGCCGCCCTCTGCGATCGCGCTCGAGCCAGCGAAGGAACCCAGGCCACCCTGTCCTCCCTTGCTCACGCCACCGGACGTTCCCGCTTCGCCGCAACTGCTGGCGGCAAGCGAGAATAGAATGCCCAATAGGGCGACTTCCGGGCAACGTGGTACGCATCGATCCATCTTAAGCTCCTCTGCATCGAGTCGCTCCATAGTACGCAGGTTTGCGTCCCCAGGGCGCGCTACGTGCGACCTACAGTAACTTCGGGTCAGATTTCGAGCCTTTTGGTCTGTTCGACGCGGCGACGATGCTGGGTCGCACACCGGTGGTCTCCGCGGCTAACAGGTCAGAGCCGCTACTCGCTTGGGTTCGGGGGTGACTCGAAACGTTGGCGCGCGGACGGGATTTGCGCGGACGTCACCCCCAACTCTGGATGACGCGCGCTGCGCTTCAAGGGGACCGCCGCATGTAGCCCCTACTCTCCCAAGTCCCTCAGGATCCGCTTCACCACTCCTGGTTTCATCAGGCGCGTACGATCGACTAAGCGTTGTCGAGGCGAGTCATCCGGAAACGTGACGAGGTCGAGCAGATCCACTTCGAGTCGCTCGGCGAGCAAGAGGAGTGTTGGAACTGTGGGTCGCACAAGTCCCTTCTCGATGCCGCTGAGATGACCTTTGGACTTCAGGCCCGCCTCGTACGAGAGCTCCTCCTGGGTGATCCCCTGACTCTCGCGAAGCGCGCGAATGCGTTGCCCAATTTTCTCGGCGAGAGGGTCAGCGGTCATTCGGCGCGGCATGCGCCTTGACAATAGGTTCATCCAGGATGAGAGTAGTTCATCCGGGATGAACCTAACATGGCTATTTACGAACCATCACTCACGGACAGTCTGACGTCTGAGGCTGGAATTCTGCCACCTACGCCGTTTGACGAAATTCGAGATGCTATCAGTGCAGAAATATTGCGTTGCGGAGCCCGTGCCAGTGAACACGCGAGCGGACTGGCGGGCACAAGCGCCCTGGCGACTCATTTGACCGCCGAGATCTATCGGGACGCAGCTGCGAGCGAGCTCATGGAGCGGGTTCAAGGCATCCAATGCGCCGTCACTCGAGGCGTGGCGCTTCTCGTCGAACTCCATCGCGAGGCGGGTCAACTCGAAGCACTCGCGCACCTTCGCCGAACCGTCGAGAACAACACTGACTGAGTGCGACGTGGGTGGCGGGTAGAGACGCCCTCGCACGTTCAGCGCCGCCTTGACGCTTCGCGCGTTGTGTTCAGGCTCTGCACGACAGGCCTGCAACGTGGTGCGAGCGGTTACTCCTCGTCCCAGGCATGCTCAAGATCTGCAACGAACAGACTCGGCTCCTTTGTGGGCGGTCGCGGGCTTTCTCCGTCCGGTGCCTCGACGAGGTTGCGGCTAGTGGACTTAAATACCACCATGCGGCCGTCGCTGGGTAGCGTTGCATCGGAAGACCAGCCTGTTGACTCCTTCGCTCCAAGTCCCTCTGAAACACGAACAGTCCGGCAACAACGAAGTTCTCCGCCCTCGAGGATGACGCAAGCCGCGTCCCTTCCAAGCGCGATATCGCGGATGGGGCGCTCGAAGCTAATTGCAAACGTCGAGTCCGCGGAGGTCAGGCTACCTGGCGGTGCAGAGCCGTCCGCCTCGCATCCATAGCATCGTCCATCCTGAGCTCGCCCCCAGCACCGAGCCGTGCCGTCCGAGAGCACGGCGCAAGTGCTTTCATAGCCAGCCGCAACCGAAACCACGCGATGATTGGCTAATAGCACCGGGAACTTGGGGGGCTGTGCGTGCCATTTGTTGTCGCCATACCCGAGTTTTCCGTCGGTTCCAGTCCCCCAACATTGCATCCCGCCTTGCTCTAGACCTGCGCAGGCATGGCTCTCACCTGAAGAGACAATAGTAGCCTTGCCCGCAAGCTGGACCGGCTTGCTTAGTCTCGGAGTGAAGAGCGCCGAAGCCGGCACGGGAAAGTAGAACGAGGAACCCCAGCAGCCAACGGCTCCGGTACTTGCAAGCACACAGTCGAACAATCCGCCCGGAGATACAGCGACGGTCTTCGCGGCAGCGCGGTTCTTTCGCGCGCCAGCCGCACTCGCCCATGGCGCCTCCTCAGGCTCGGGCAACGGGAAAGAGGCTCCGCGATCGCGCCAGCAAATGGTGCGCTCATCCTGCAAGAGCGCACAAGAAGTATCTGATGAACCCGAAAGCATGGAGACAGGAGAGGTAACGATCAGGTGCGGATGCGCAAGCTCTGCAGGCGGCCGCCTAGTCCTGTCGCCAGTCTCCACTCCCCAGCAGGCAACGGCCGATGTCTTTGTCAGAACGCATATTGTGACCGGCATCATTGACACAGCCAATACGGGTGCCGATAGCGCACCGGGTGGAGCGATGGTGGGTGTGGGTGCTGGTGCCGGTGCGTTAGATTGTGGATTGAACGCAGCGGGCGAACTGGGCTGGGCTGGGCTGTCAGAGTTGGCGTTGTTTCCGCTAGTGACTTGGCCGTAAGCAGAGGTCGCAAGGGTGGTATGCCTGCTCGAGATCTGTCGCACGCGATAAAAAGCGGCGGACTGCACAAGATGATCAGCGTTCGACGGTTCATGGCGCACCCTCGGCTGCGGTGCCGGGTCCATACATTGATGCATCGTACAGGTGTTGCCCTTCGTGGCCACTTTCTCGCGCGCGGGGCAATGGCCTGTCGTATCCGTAGTTTGTGCCCATGTAACGCCGGAGCTTTGCGTCGACATGGCTGTCCCAATAGATGTCCTGCGGCGTCGACCAAATGTGCCAGTCGTCACCCGACTCAAGGCGGCCGTCGGGGCCCGCGCCCGCGTAATAGGTGAACTCGAAACCTCCTCCGTACGCGCGAATCGATTCTCGCTGAATCATGGCGCGGCCGCGTTGAGTATTCGCGATACGGTTCCAAGCGTCTCGCGCGCTGACATGATTGAACATGTTGGACTGTGCACTCCCATTTCCGTTTCCTATAGCGGCTGTTGGATCAGCTCGCGGTGGTCGCGCCACCGCCGCATAGTGGCGCCCTTGCGCAAATCGGGCCCTAGCTGCGGCTGCCGCATTAATCAGTCGCGTTAGCCCCTCGCTGATGTTCTCGCGGTAGTCCCAAAGTCGATCGTCGTTACCAGGAGGATCAATCTGGCAGACACCGTACCCATTCGGCGGACCGAAGATCGGCGTACCAGCCTCAAGTCCATAGAAGCGACCTCCCAAGTTCGAGGTGTGGATTCGGGTACTGGTGTTGGGAGGCGTGGTTCCTGGCCAGCCGAACATCGCTTGCACCTGCTTCCGGCAGGATCACGAGATGGGCGGTTTCGACCCAGCAGTCTTGGCTCAGCGTCACACGTCCGGCTGCTGGGATACGTGCCCTCACGACCGATTCCAGCAATCGCCGAGCCATGTCAAATGGTAGGTTGCGCCCACCCACTCGGAATGCCGGCAACGATAGCGGAGGAACGCTGGCAGCTTCCACCTTAGCTGGTCCACCCAGGCGAGCTGCCATCACGTCGATTGGGTCCGCGTTGGTTGGTCGACGCTGGATCGTCGCATCGGCTACGCCGTGCCGTTCCGTCACTCCGCTGGCGATCCCTGAGTAACCAATATCTACGACGTCGAAAATGATAGTCCCGAATCCGCCGCGCAGCACGTCTATGCCTGCGGAAACGAGCGCTGGCTGATTCTCGAAGATGATGCTCGAGATTGGACCCCCGGGTCGATGTCGTCCCCAGGTCCTGGATTCCCGAAGTCTCAACGCAGGGACTCTTCGCCCCGCCACGGGCACTGGGGACACCGTTGTCGACAAGGGCAAAGTTGCGGCGGCATCTGCCAACGGTGCACCCGAACCGTCCAATAGTCTTCCGAGATGATCGAATTCGAGAGAAGCTGTTGCTTCTTGACGAAGCTCATAGGGTGTGGTGACAGGTGCATTTCGCCCGTGCCACTCCATTCTGAGCGTGTACGACCAGTTCACCGACAGCGACACCGTATTGCGCTGGGTTGGCTCGAACTGGGGAACGACAATGCCACCCGATTCTCGGAAGTACCGATACATCATCAATTGTCCCAGCGGCTGGGTGCGCAAACCCAGCCATTGCAGCTCGACCATCCAGAGCGGCATCTCTTGCTGGACTGACAGTGGGTCACTCGGGTTCCGCTGTCGAAAATGGATCTCGTACGCGTGCATCCTCTGTGTCCGAGCCAACGCAAACAGTGCCCCACGAGTTGGGGCATTGGGCTCGATGAAGTCGACCACTCGCCACTCCGCTGTGCCTCCCAACGGCGTGCCAGGCTGATCGACTTGGTCATTGGGTAGGTAGTCATCGACCAACCCAGCTTGAACCGCGCAAAGGTATCCTGTGAACGCTTCTCGGTACGCACCGTTTCCCTCCACTGAAACACAGAGGGAAACCAGTCCCAGGTGCTCGTCGAGAGGAGTCCCATCCGGAACAACGCCGTCTTCTATAAAGAATTCCGCTTGAAAGGTGCCTCCAGAGATTATTGCTTCTACCTCTGTCACGGCTTCGAAGTCGTTGGCGCGACGCAAAGGGACTATAGCTTGCGCCTGGTCGAGTATTCGCAGTAGCAAGCGCGTGGCGCCCTGCCCAACCTTCCCTTGCACCCGCAATCCACGCGCAGGGATATCAGCGCGTGGGGGGATAGCCCGACATGCTTCGAGCGTGTGCGATGCCAAGTTTGGATCAAATTCCGGTTCTGCGAGACGTTCGCCCTTCCATACCGCAGCGCCCTGTGCGAGCTGATCCGTGTAGTACGGATCTCCAAGCGGGCAGGTGCTGTGGCGTGATCGGCCAAAGCTGTAGTTCCGAGGGGGTCGTAAGCTGGATTTTTGGATCAGGGAGCTGCACGATCACGTCAGCGAGGCGGAGCGTGTTCAGCCGTGCAGGACCAGTGCTGACCCTCGACGCGAAGCGGCCCTGTCGCTGACCTGGACGCTTTGCAAGCTGCCTCTCGACGAACACCGCATCCCCCAGCTCGGAAGGCGGGACCGGACGGGCTCCGCGACTGAAGCAAAGGCGAACTGTTTCACCTAGTGTGGCTCGACATGGCGACGTGTACTCCCACCAATATTCGATGGGGACGGTCTCAACCGGTCGGTACAAGAGCATTCCTCGCCCGTCCGTGCGCAGCACCTCCACAGGGCCGGTGCCGCGCCGCAGGTACACCCAAGAATGGGCGAGAGTGGTCCCTCCAGCCGCTGTGGAGCCCGGATCGACTGTATCAATGAAGACTTCGCAAGACGCCACGATGCACTCCTTTAATGACCATATGCGAGGCGGACACGTTCTTGGGTGAGCGCATCCACTTCACCTGTGACCGCAAGAGGCGGATGCTCACTCTGGAACACGCGCACAGCCTCGTGGGTTGCGGGCGTCATGACTCCAGTCACCGGACCACAGTCATAGTTGAGATTGTTGAGACGATACTGGAGACCAGATGTTTCTTCGACCGGGGGTAGAGCGTCTAGTTCAACGTCAATCGTGTAACCATCGAGCGTTAGCACAGCGTGCCCCGCACCAACCGGCACGCTGGCGGCTATGAGGCCGTCAGTTCCCGTTACGTCGCTTACCTCACCCGCGCTGTGCCTGAGGCTCCAAGCAGTCCCTGCGATGGGCAATTCGTTCGCGTCAATCAGTCGCAAGTCGAGCATCCATCGCCTCGCGGTCTTCATTGCCTCCACTCTCCGCCTCTCAAACGTCACTCCATCGTAGACATCCTCGCCATTCGTCGCCGCGAGGTTCGGCTCTTCCCCGTCGTCAAACATCAGCACCTCGACGCGCCTATCCGCCTGACTTCTCATGCCGTCGACGGCATTCTCCGTCGTCGGATGTTTCTCGCCGAATCCCGCCGTCTTTTTGCCGCCGTCGACCCACGTGAGTCCCTGACGTAGAGTCGTGACGCCACCACTGTCCTCACCGAGTTCGTCGCGGAGATTGTATTCGTACAAGTCGAACATCGCGCCCCAGATGTCCGGCTGTAGACGGCCATACTGGCCAATCTCGGTACCACGCGGCTCCTTTTCGCCCTCCGCGGGACCATTCTTCACCCAGAGATTGAACGATTTGCGGAATTTGACGTAATTCTCGTCGCTCGGAGGGCGGTCCATCACGGCGGGCTTGCAGGTGAAACCAATGTGGCGATTCACCCAATCGAACAGCTGCGTCACGTCGACTTCGGAATGCTTCGCGCCGCAAGTTGCGATGTAGTCGTCCTTCTTGCCTTCTACCAGCGCCAACACCGCCTTGGCGCGATGCTCACTCAACTTCACGTTGCCCGCGTCGTCCCCAGCGCGATCGGCGTGCCCCGCGATGAACAGCTTCTTGCCTTCATGTTCCTCGTTGTAACGGAGAATCGTCGCGACGAGTCCCACCGTCGTAATTGAGTCGTGTTCGCCCACTACCGTCGATGGGGCTTCCCCTTCCGGATTGACAACCGCCGAACCCGTCCGGAACAACGTGTCGTGCATTTCGATCAGCACGGCGCGTTTCTTCGCGGGGCGAATGCTCAGTGTCTTCGGCTGTGCCGCGGCGACGGACAGGGAGCTAAACA
>JBLNFG010001034.1:0-4610 GCA_050263495.1 Myxococcales bacterium
GGCGCAAACTGCATCGAAACCGTGTATGGGGTCGGTTATCGAGTCATCGACGAATGACCTGGAGGGATTTGGATGCGTGCACGTCGCGCGCCCGGCGAGAAACGGGCAACCTGGTTTGGCCGGATTGGGATCCGCTGGCTGCTGCTCGGTGTCGGTGTCACCGGGCTTGCTTTACCAGTGCTCGCGCTGTTCCTGATTGATGCATTCAATCTGTACCTCGTGCAAGAAACCGAGCGCAACCTGCTCGGGCAAGCGGCGATCATTTCCCAGGTGTATCGCAGCGCCTGGGCCGAGCAAGCCAATGCCCAACTCGGCGATCCGCGGCCACCCACGAGACAGCGCCAACGTTACGCGCCGTACCGCGAAAGCATCCAATCGCTGCGTCATCTGGAGTCGCCGTTACCTCGCCCCTTCCCAACTGCGAAATCGGTTAACCCAGCTGCGGCTCGAGCTGGTCAGCGTCTCCAAGCGGTGCTCGAAGACAGCCTCGTCTTTCACCTCACAGGGGTTCGCTTGCTCGACGATCAGGGGATTGTTATTGCTAGCTCACAACCCGCAGTCGGCTTTTCGATGGCCATGCTCCCGGAGGTCAAGCGCGCGCTCGGCGGTACTTACTCAGCCGTGCTGCGTGAACGCGTCAGCGACGAACCCGATCCTACGCTCGGTAGCCTTTCGAGACGCGGGAAGCGACGGGTGTTTAGCGCGCAACCGGTGTGGAATGACGGGAAGGTGGTGGGCATCGTCACCCAGTCTCGGACCGCCGAAACGAGCGCTGAATGGTTGTGGAAGCAGCGTCGCGGTCTGGTTTTTGGGGGTGCCACGCTAATGCTTGTAGCGTTACTCTTCTCCTTCGGGTTCGCCCGCACCATCGAACGACCGCTGCGCTCGATGAGTCGAGCTGCGGAGGCGATTGCGGAAGGTCGTGATCCACCGCGCGAACTGTTGTTCGAAGGTGGTCCGCGCGAGGTGCAGTTGCTGGGACGCTCTCTAGACATCATGGCGCAGCAGATTCGCCGAAGGAATCAATACATTACCGAGTTCGTGTCCACGGTGGGTCACGAGCTGAAATCGCCGCTGACGTCTATTGCCGGCGCGTCGGAGTTGCTCTCCGAACAATGGAGTGAGATCCCAGACGTCCAGCGTCAACGCTTTTTAGCCAATATTCAGGCCGCGGCGAGCCGCACCACGGCGCTGGTTCAGCGGCTCTTGAGGCTTGCACGCGCTGAAAATCCTGCGCGCACCGCGACGCCCGAGAGCATCGAGCTCGAGGACGTTCGTGTTCAGCTGCTCGCGCGGTACCCCGACCACGTCCAAGTCGACATTCAAGGGAAGTCCACGCGGGTCATGGGGTATCCTGAGGATCTGGAGTGCGTTCTCGGGAATCTGCTCGACAACGCGCTGCGCTATCGCCGAATCATGCCGGCGCGCGTCACGCTTCACGCGTTGCCTTCCGGCCAGCTCGAAATATGCGTCGAGAACGACGGACCTGCCATCAGTCCCGCGAACCAAGCACGGCTCTTCACGCGCTTTTTCACCACCGAACGCGACAGCGGCGGCACGGGGCTCGGGCTATCCATCGTCAAAGCCATCGCCGAGGCCCATGGAGGCTCAGCGACGGTCACGTCGGATGACGCGATGACTCGATTTCGCGTCGTGATTTGAAATCTTCGCGACTAGATAGTCTGAGCTCCGATGCGTTCTGCTTGGGATCTGCCCGAACCTGAGGGCAGGCGTAGCATTCGAACCCGCGATCGTGCGTCAACGGCACGCTGACTGGACGCTCCGCTCTCATCGGGCGGGTCAGTCCATGGCCGTAGACGGCAATCGCAGAAGCAGCAAGGAGCGCGAGCGGTGGATCTGTTTCGTTTAGCTCCAGGGCCCTTCACCGGCTGCGTTTCCGCCGGCGAGTCGTCCACTGATGACGGCTTCGGACGCATTCCCCCCGCCGTTGTACATCATGCCCCACCCTGAACCGAGCTCCCCGGCTCCGTATAGGCGGGGAATGGCTTTCCCGAACGGGTCAACAATTTGGCACTTCTCGTTACGCCGCGGCCCACCCTGCGTGTTGTACATGAGCGGGTAAATCGGAATGGCGTAGAAGGGCGCCGTCGATACAGCCTTGAGTGACGAAGCCGAACGCCCGAAGTCCTGGTCGGCGCCTGCCTCGCAGAAGTCGTTGTACCGCTTCACGGTGGCGCTCAAGGTTGCTGCGTCGACGCCAATCGCCGTGGCAAGGTCGGCCAAGGTTTCCGCTCGCTTGATCCAGCCGCTGGTAACCTCAGCGCTATTGTCCGCGCTCCACGTGTACGAGCCGAACTTTCCGTACCAACCGAGCAGGCCGCCTGCCAACTTTCCGCTCTTACGCATGGTTTCGTCGAACACGCCATAACAGGGGATCCGACTAAATGCCTGCTTCAGGCCGTCGAAGAAGAACAGATACTCCTTGTGACCGAAACCATGCCGCTCCTGGCGCTTCTCGTTCATGAAGCGCGCACCGAATCGGTCGACGAGTATGGCGTTATTGCCGAGAGATAGCGGGATGGGTATCGTGCGAGGATCGGTCGGATCTGAAACGAAACAACCGACGTGAGCCAGGGAGTTGTTCATGTGCCAGAGTGCCGCCCCTGCCTTCAGGGCCATCTTGATTCCATCTCCGGTATTGCCGGGACTACCCTGGCAGAATACGGGCCATGCCGGTAGATACTGAGCTTGCATCGTGTAGTCAAACTCAAAACCTCCGCAAGCCAGAACGATGCCGCGACGGCTCCTAATGTTCGCGCGTTGCCCGTTGCTCGTAGCGACGAGACCTTTGACTTCTCGCGTGCTCGGATCCTGAATAAGATCCACCGCCGGCATCTCGTAACGGATCGTCACCTTGCGCTTGGTCACGGCATCTTTGAGTGGTTGCCAAAGCCCCCCTGATCCCTTGTTCGACCACGTGCGAACAGAACTCGAGCCAGCTAGCTCAGGATATTCCGGTTGGAAAACGCCAAGAGAGCTAGCGGAGAGCCCCAATGTTCCGAGCCAATCATTGAGCTTCATCATCTCCTGCGCCAGCGTCTCGATGTACGGGGCATCGGTCGTTCCAGCGCATAGGGCGGTGATGTACTTAATACCCTCCTGCACCGAGGTCGGTGTCCACCACATGTTGCCAGAGATGACGCTGTTACCGCCCTCCTGTGCCTTTGGCATTTTTTCTAGGACGAGCACGCTGGCTCCAGCGTCGGCCGCACCGATTGCAGCTGCAAGTCCCGCGAACCCCGTCCCGAGCACAATGACATCCGCTTCTTGAGCCCAGTCCGACGGCATAGTTGCGGGTGTGGCGCACTCCGTTTTCGGTGGACACTGAGTGGGGCAATCGCTCGATGTCGATGGGGGACAATTGGAGCCGCCACCCGATTCCTCTTGCTGTGAGGTTCCACCGCTACCTTTCGAGTCGCTGCTTGGTCCAAGAGCGGTGCTGCCGCCCGCTGACGAGCCCACCGTACTCTTGCTAGAGCCGCCGCTCGCTACTCCGTTGCTGCCGCCTGCCTGGGTCCCGCCAGTGGAGGCCCCTCCGTCCTCGTTCCTACACTCGCAGCGGTCGTTGCTGTCGCAGCCTGCGAGTGCTGCAGAGGTCGCGACACCCGTCGCCGCTAAGCCCAAGTCTAGTAAAAATTCTCTTCGGCTCGGTCGCTTCGATTTCGACATAGACACCTTGGAATCGGTGAGTCTTTCACCGTCTGTTGATTGGGATTAGCGCGAGTAATGTCTGTCTACGAGTGTGCAGGCTCAAGGCAATTGAATCTTGTTGGTGGTAACGCCGTGGCACGTACCACAATCGTCAGTGCTAGGGTGGTCACTCGATTTCGAGCAACGCATGTCTGGACATTTGCTTACGCACGCCACGTACGGAGCAGAAATGGGTTCGCGAACAACGAACATGCCGTTCGAACCAGTGACAGCTTGAAGCACGCTGCCGTCCTGGGGAGTGATTTCTATTGTCGCTCCAGCGACCGTGTCCCCGGCGGGATTGTACACGAGCCCTCCCCTCAGCGCGTCGTGATGACAATCACTGCAAGGCTGGCTTTCATATCCCGAACTAAGATGGTCCGGAGGTCCGTCTTGGCTTGCCGGAACACATGAACGGGCTGTCGCGGCCGTTGTGCCCCCTGCCTGGGCCGTGCTAGCGCCGCCCGAAGCTTTTGTGACGAGCGTGGTATTGCCCCCCAAAGAGGAGCCTCGAGCGGTGGTCGTGCTAGCGCCGCCCGAAGCTTTTGTGATGAGCGTCGCAGTGCCCCCCGAAGAGGAGTCGCTGCCGCCTGCGGTCGAGGAGAGATGGGTGCCGCTTGTACTCGAATACGAAGCCCTGCCTCCGACGCCCTGAGTGCCTCCCGATGTCGAGGTACTTCCATTCGGGGCACCATTATCACTGGTGCTTCCGCTGCAGGAGGCAAACGCACATGCAATTAGCGATAACAGCAAGAAATCGAGCCTTGAATGGCTCGAAAGCGTGGCACAGGGCATGTTGATGAAGCCGACTTTACGACATTGGACCGCGACAGAGAAGGCTACTGTGACCGGGAAGACGACTCTGTGTTTGCGATTGTCGATAACGAGCTGCACTCGCC
>JBLNFG010001035.1:0-3363 GCA_050263495.1 Myxococcales bacterium
GGAACAGGTCACCGACCCAGCAATCGGCATGAATGCAGCTGTCCTGGACGAGCGCTGTCCGAGAATCTAGATCGGTGATTTAGAGCTGAAAGCCATGCGACGCACGCACGCGGCAGAAGCCGCGTCAATGCCGCTTGAAGCACTCCGGACGAAAGCGCTTGATGTGCTGAGCGTCGAAGTAATACGGCGTCCGGCATTGTGCGGACGCGTTGGAACGTTTGGTAGCCGTATTCGAGGGTTGCTCGACGGATGCGGCAGCGCGCGACGGCTGCGAAGCAGGGACGGACTCGGCGGCGTTGGCGGGTGAAGGAGGATGCGTTCCTGCTGTGCTTGACCCGTCCGGGCTCGGAGAGATGGATCCCGCGTCCTCACCGCCCAGTGAAGCGCCCGATGCCACGGTGACGGGAAGCGAGGTGCTCGGAAGTGGAGTCGTGGACTCCACTTCGTTCGAAGCCGAAGCTGCATAGGTGTATTGGCCAGGTCGCGCGAGTGCAGCGTTGGAGTGACGCCACCAAGCAAGCGCGATCACGACGACGCTGAGTGCAGCAAGCGCGATCAAGAACGCGGGGCGACGCACATAAGCTGGCAGCTTGGAGCTTGACGTCCCGTCGGCAGGGCGGGGTTCAGTCGGACTTGGACTCGTGGGGACAATGCGGCGCTCGGTCGGGCATTGATTCGCGGGGACGCTCGTTAGTCGCTCAAGTTGGGGCCCCGAATTCTCGATGTTGCTGGGGCAGTCGGGAACCGCCGGGGCCGCACTGACGACGAGTGGCAGTGAACTCGACATCACGTAGGTTTGGGTCCACTCACCGAGGTCCATGCTCGAGAGATCGGCAATCCATTCGGCGCGAGTGCGCAGCGTGTCTCCCACCAACTGTTTCATCCATGCCGCCACTTCTATCGCGCCAGCCGGCGGGCACGCGAGCTCCAGAGCGCGGGCCATTTCATGCGCGTCGGGAAAGCGCGCGTTCGGATCCACGGACAGAGCGCGAAGCGCGATCGCGTCGAGCTCTGGCGTCAAGGTCGGAACGATCGAGCTAGGCGGTCTAGCCTCGAACTGGAGCATTCGCTCAGCGGCTTCCGCCGGCCCTTCCGGAGCGAATAGCTTCTTTCCGGTCAGCATCTCCCAGAGAATGATGCCTGCCCCGAAGATGTCACAGCGTCGATCGATCTCCCGGAAGAAGAGTTGCTCGGGCGCCATGTAACCGAGCTTGCCCTTGAGCTTTCCAATCTCTGCTGCATTGGCGTGGTGGGCGGCCTTGGCAATTCCGAAGTCGACGACCCGCGCAATGCCATCCTCGCCAACCAGAATGTTTTGGGGAGAAACGTCGCGGTGCACGATAGCCAGCGGTTTGCCGTCGAGATCCGTCACCTCGTGCGCTGCGTGCAGACCGAGTAACGTCTGAATCATGATGGCGGCAACGATGCGCAACGGCATCCGATCGTGCCGGGAAAGGCGCATCAGCCGCCCGACGGCCTCACCGTGCACGTACTCCATCACGATGCAGAGATCGCCATCGGCCTCCAACACGTCGATGGGAGCCACGACATTGGAGTGATGGATGCGGCCGATCAGCTGTGCTTCGTCCAGGAACATGGTCACGAAGTCGGTGTCGTGAACCAGCTGCGAGTGCAGTTGCTTGATGGCGACGATTCTGGAGAACCCCTTGGGTCCAGCCATGCGCCCCAAGTACACCGTCGCCATGCCGCCAGAAGCAATCGGGGCGTAGAAGAGATAGCGACCGAGCACGCGCGGCTGGATTCCAGCGTTCATGGTTTCGTTGCACCTCCGCTCCAACACTGCCGAGGACTCACAGCGGGCAGCAGGTGGGGGAGCGCAGAAGCACAGTGACTAGCAACACGAATGGCGCCCTCTTGCGGAGGCGTTCCCAGTCTGGCAACGTGAGCGGCCAAGGTCGATGTGGCTGACCCGTCTAGTCCAGGTGGCATGAGCCGAGCTAATTCCAAAGCGACGACCATCGAGTTAGGGACTTGCCTCGCCGCCAGGTTTGGGAGAAGGCGCCGGGGATTCAGTGCACTGCACACGCTAGGTCAAGTAAGTCGAATCGGCCTAATGGCCGCGATTCGATCGCACTCAAGCATAGAGCGTTACGCGACGGGAGGCGAATGGTTCTCCAATGGACCCGTGACCTGCTCCCAGCCGGACAGACTGACTCACTGGGTGAACCCCTCAGCTTCCAAAAAATTCTCGAACTGATGGATCGATGGCAAAGCCAACACTCCGACCCGCGCGCTTGTTGCTGACCTTGGTATCGTGTCTCGCGAGCGAAACGGCACTCGCTGAAGAGGATCCTGCGCTTTGCATCAAGAAGCATGCGGATGGTCAGGTGCTCGCTAAGTCGGGGAAGCTAATCGAGGCTCAGAAGTTGTTCGAGTCTTGTGCGGTCGCAGAGTGCCCCAAGGTGATCCAAACCGACTGTAAGAATCTGGGCAAAACGGTCACCAAGACGATCCCAACGCTGCGCTTGACTGCGATCGACGGCGCCGGTCGAGTGCTTGACGAGGCGCGATTCGAACTGGACGGCGTGGCACTCTCGCCCACTGACGCAAGCGCGGCAGTCGCCGTGAATCCAGGAGATCGACGCGTGCGGCTCACCGCTCCCGGGCACCCCGCCGCCGAGGTCACCATCACCGTCCGCGAAAGAGAGAAAGACCGGTTAGTCGCGGTGCAATTTGCGCCGCTCGATCCAGCAGCGAAGAAGGCGCGCACGCTCGGCCAGATCCTGGCAGGCGTCGGCGCATTTGCGACGGCTTCGTTCGTCGCCTTCGGCATTAGCGGTTATTTGGACGAACGGGATCTGGTGCGAAGGGATCTTCGATCGAGAAATCGCGCTGATCTTGCCGCCGTGGATCGCATGCGTCAGAAGTACGTAGCCGCCGACGTTTCATTGGGGATTGGTTTGGTCTCGCTCGGCGTGGCAACGTATCTCTTGCTCGTCACCAAGGAGTCGGTGCCACAGCACTCCACGCGCACGCGATTCGACCTCGACCTGCGCGGCTTCCAGCACGGCTTCGGCGCTTCGATTCGCGGCGCGTTCTGAACGCATCCCGACGCTTCGATTCGCGACGCTTCGATTCGCGACGCTTCGATTCGCGATGCTTCGATTCGCGGTGCCTTCATCGCGCGACGCTTCGATTTGCGACGCTTCGATTTGCGACGCTTCGATTTGCGACGCTTCGATTTGCGACGCTTCGATTTGCGACGCTTCGTCTTGGGGTCCGCTAACGCGCCGTGGAACTGCGCGTGGTAGTTCCTCCGCTGCCACTGCTACTGCCGCCCTCTCCGAATAGCTCCTCATCGGTGGGCGCCAGCAATGAGCAGGCAGCCACCGTCAAAAGTGT
>JBLNFG010001036.1:0-2930 GCA_050263495.1 Myxococcales bacterium
CCTCCGGCTGCAGCGCGCGGCCTCGTCGCTGCGCTCCTCAACGTAGTGATGATGCCCCCATCCGCCCGGACGCGCGCTGCGCGCGACGCCCGGTCGACTTTCCCCCAAAGCCATGCTCGCGCTGCGCGTGGCAGGGGGAAGTGTCGAAAACTGACGGGCAAAGCCGCCGCTCCTCCCATTCGCGCGCAGCAGCTTGGCTGCGAGCACGAATTTGGGAGGAGCAAGCACTCGCAGAGCGAGTGCGGTGGTGGGCAGCCAACCACTTGCCGCCTTCGGCGCATGCCCAGCTTCGCTGGTCACCGTGGCCCTGCGCAGAATTCCCCACTCCAAATTCTGCTTCGGGTCGCTTCGGTTTCACTGCGCTACGCGCTCCTTCGCTAGGCTCAGGACCGTGGCTGGTGTACTCCGTCCAGCTCGCTGGACTCCGTACACCTCGAGTCGGCGCTTTCGCTACGGGAATCAAACTGATTGGCGCTCTAGCATTTGATTTCGGTGTCCCTACATGTCCCGCCGAGCATCGTGACTTAAGCAAGCTCAGCTGAGCCGTTCTCTGCAGTTCAATCCGAATCCCGGATGTCCGTCATGCGATCAACTCGGCGCAACTCGGGAAATAGGAAGGACCAAAGTATCACTACACCAATCGCCCCCACGCCGCCAATCACGACGGCAGGCACCGCCCCGAGCCATTGCGCAAGAACGCCTGATTCGAATTGGCCCAGTTCGTTTGAGGCGCCGATGAACAACATGTTGACCGAACTCACGCGCCCCCGCATGTCGTCGGGTGTGCTTAGCTGCACGACGGTACCGCGTACGATGACGCTCACCATGTCAGTCGCGCCGACCAATAACAGGGCGAGCAGAGAAAGCGCGAAAGAGCGCGACAGGCCAAAGATGACTGTCGCGAACCCAAAGCCAGCCACGCACGCCAACATGATTGGCCCGGCGTGACGCTTGAGGGGATAGAAGGCCACGAGCACCGCCACCGACACTGCACCAATCCCAGGCGCGCTGCGCAGAATCCCGAAACCCCAGGGACCAATGCCGAGAACTTCTTTCGCGTAGACAGGAAGTAAAGCGACCGCTCCCCCCAGCAAGACGGCGAATAGATCGAGGGTGGTCACGCCGAGGATGATGCGACGGCTCCAAACGCAACGGAAACCGCCGAGCAACTCCGAAAGCCCGCGCCCACCACTCGGAACTTGTGCATTCACTGGGCGCACGAATGAAACGAGCAGACCCGCGGATGCGAATCCGACGGCAGCCATTGAATACACGTACTGAGGGGAGTGGGTGATTGCGTAAAGAGCGCCACCCAAGGTTGGGCCGAGAATATTGGCTGCCTGAAAGACAGACGAGCCCCAAGCAACAGCATTGGGGAAGTGCACCTTGGGCACGAGCAGTGGCACAAGCGCCTGAGAAGCCGGTCCCGTGAATGCTCGCACCACGCCCGACAGCAACAGCACGGCGTATAGAGACGCGGCACTTGCCTCGGAGAATGCACTCAAGGCGAGCAGCAGGCAATTGCAGACCATTCCACCGAAATGGCACGCTCGAACAATCCGTTCACGACGCACGCGGTCCGCAGTTCGCCCTGTCCAAGGAACAAGGAGTACGCCCGGCAGGAACTGGGCTAAACCAGCCAACCCGAGATCGAGAGGCCGCCCCGTTAATTGGTAGAGCTGCCAACCCACCGCGACTGATTGCATCTCTAGCGAGAGGACCGATAGAAACCTTGCGGCTTGGAAATAGCGAAAGCTCGGGAAAGACAGCGCAGCGCGGGGTGCAATGGTGGACGTCGCGGTCATAGGATCAAGCCGCGATGCCCATAGCCCGGCCGCCGCACATCCGCCAGCAACAATTGGTTTGGGGCTCTCAGCGGACGCAGGCAACCTCGACGGTAAAGGTGCAAGGAACACGCGCCAGCACCTGTCTTATAGCGCTACAACGCAGCACCAAGGTCATTAATACTCACCACCCGAGCAGCCCGCCGCGGCTCTACGAGACGCTTTCTTGTCGACCTAACGAAGTCACTCAGGGCTCGTGAATGTCGCACAGCTGGGACGTTAGACTTCTGCGACGCCGATTTGCAGCAAGTCCGAATCACTTCGAAACAAGTCCGATCAGAGCTCGAGAACGTCGCGCAGGTGCGACATTTAGACCTACGACGCTGATTTGTAGCGAGTCCGAATCACTTCGAGCTGCCGATTGAGTATCTCAACGGCTTCGGCTGCTTTCACCTCGCCAAACTCGAAGTCATGCAACGTCGCAGTGGCCCAAGGGATAGCTTCATCGAGTCTGCGAAAATAGCGATGAGGAGCATTCGGTCGCGCAAGCATTTGAACGGCTGACATGATGCTCGACACGATTGCCGAGGTGAACCCGTCCGCTTCACGCACCACGGCAAGTCGCTCAACACAATGATCCGTATCCCGAATTAGCGCGGCCAGCGCCTGCCTGGCTTCCGTGCTGGGTGGTGCAGTGGTGGCGAAGGAGACTGAAACAACGGACGTTTGCCCGCCACGCTGCTTGGCGCCAAAACTACGCGCTACCTTCGTGACGATTCTGCACACCGATGGATCGATGATACCCAACCAATACATCACTAACAGCGGGCCATAGGAACCTAGCCAATGATCAGGACCCGAGTGCACCTCAACCAGTAGGGCCATACGAACGAAGGTGGTAGCAGCATTCTGCTCGGCAATCAATCACTAGAGTCCATGCGTACATCGTACGCTTGCGTGCCACCGTGGCGCTCTTAGTGCGGCGACGTACTGTCTGAAGCAGGAAAATGTTCGAAACCTGCGTACCGCGCCCCGGCAATCTGGACTGCGACGCACCGCGACTCCCGACGTTCCTCAAACCCGTGGCGACGAATCTGACGCGGGTTTCGAGCCAGCAGCGGCACCCAGTACGAGCTCCGTCGTTGC
>JBLNFG010001037.1:0-3279 GCA_050263495.1 Myxococcales bacterium
CCTGGAGCGTCAACCAGAGCGTGGCATTGGTCAAAGTGTGCGCGTGGCAGATGACGGGGCGTGAGCGGCGTATCCCCGCCATGAGCCGACCGATCTCCTCCACCTGCGGGAAGTTGAGACGCTGGGTACCCAAGCGCACGAGGACCGCGCGCACGTCTCGGTCGGCTTCGAGCCGCTCTACGCTCCGAATTAGGCCGGTGAAGGTACGCGTTGCCGGCAGCGGGAACCACTCACCACCTGCGGACGTAGATTCTGGTGCTCCCGACGTCAGATCGATCTGAGCAACAGTGCCAGTAACACCCGGCAATTCCGGCGCAGCTTTGGGTTTGCTTGTGAGCGTCGGGTGACGTCCATCGCAGCAAACGAGCGCCAACCCCAACAAGCATGACAGCGCACTGATCCGAGCAGGGTGAGCCCGGTGCTGCGCTGGCGAGGAAGATTGCGCCGATTTCGAGTTGCACGACCTCTGGCTAATCCGAGCTGCTCGCGGGCGCTCAAACTGGACCCATTTCACGGTTGATCCTTCTGGGGCGGTGACGCTTCACGCCCGGTCTCAGGAACTGCGGACGGTTTTGCGGCACTCTCGAAGTCTTTGATTCGAGTAGCGGCGAGCTGACCGTATCCCGGTGTCTCTCCGACTCGCTCTACGATACGCCGGTACCAGGACACGGCGCCGGCTCGGTCACCCGAATTCCAGCGAACTTCGGCCGCACCGGACATCGCAGGCAGATAATTACCGTTCAGAGTCAGGGCTTTGTCGTACATCTTGCGGGCTTGCGCCAAGTCACCGCGGCGCCGGAACACATCGCCCAGTGCCGTAATGGCTTCGGTGTCATTCGGCCGTTGCGCAAGCACGGACCTTAACAGCTTCTGGGCACGCGTGAGCTCGTTGCGAGCGAGGCACTCACTCGCGCGCGTCAGCCGAACGCGAAAGTCTCCCGCGAGATCAGGATCAGTACCATCCTCTGTCTCGGGGCGTTCCGCCGAGCCGGCGGCTTCGGGGACTAACTTGGCTCCAGCATCCGGCGCATTGGCTAGAGCCCTTTCGGCATTGGTGACGTACCCCGCCATTTCGTTGGCAAGCGGATGAGGAGGGGATTGCGACTGCAACGCTTTCAGCTCCTGCTTCGCGTCTGCACTGCGGTTTAGCTGCGTGAGAGCCACCACCAACGCGACCGCGTGCGACCCGAGATCGATCGGTTTGTAGCGCACCTGCTGCAACGTTGCGACGGTTGCGTCGTCGGGCACACCGGCCTTGACCCATGACAGCATGGATCGCGTGTACACTAGCTCGGGGGACGTCGCTTGTCTCAATCTGTCAACCAGATTGGGATCGCTCGGCTCACTCCTGTCGCCCTGCATGCGGCGGGCGTCAAGTGCAGCGGCATGCACGGGTTCCGGCCAATCCGCGATCGACCCCGCGGCAACGAGCGCCGGCAGGAGCCGTTCCAGACATTCGCTGAGCCGTTGCTTCGCTTGGGAGTACGCGTCGCCGGCACCCTTACCCAGGAGCTGTACCTTCCACCACGCCAAATCACACGATTGCGCAATGCCACGAGCGCTCAATTGACGGTACGCGAGCGCGCTCTGCGACTCAGCGGGCACCTTCGCGAGAGCTTCGCGAGCCCCCGCTTCATCTCCACGAGCGAGCGCGTCGTCCACGGCGGGCTTCCAGCTCTGCAGCGACACGTCCACGGATGCGGTGGGCTTACTGCGCTCGGGCGGTCGTTGAGAGCGTTGAAGATGAGAGCCCACAATCTTAGTCCCAGCAAAGAGACCCAGCCCTAGCAGCACGACCGTCAGCGCGGCACGCCCAACCCAACCGCTCCCCTGGCTCGATTTCGACTCAGCGCTTCGCTTCTCGATCGCCGCCTTGGTGCGGCTAGTGCTCGCCCCAACGGCTTTCGGTCGCACTCGCGCGGCTGGCGCGGTGGCGTCATCGTTGGCAGATCGAGCGGGCACTTGTTGCGTTGGTGGCTTCGCAACTTCCTTTCCTGCCCCGTCTGCCTGAGGTTTCGCAAACATGCTGATCCGAGGCTCGAGCAATCGCGTGGAGTTGACATCGGGCTCGGAGCTTGGGGAGGAACGATTGTACTCACCGGGCGTGGGCTCGACGCGTGACTCACCCAACTGTCTTGCGGGCGCTTCGCTATCACCCTGGGCCGGCGGCGGTTCGCTCGCACTCGCGATCTCGAGTTTGGATTCTTCCTCCTGCGACCCGAGAGAGACCAGCTTGTGCTGCAACTGCACCCGCGCCAGAGGAACCTCTGCCAGCGTAGGAGGCTGGCTTTCCGCAGCCACGGATTCCGCTTCGAGGGGTGGCGGCAGCATGTGCTCGGCACGCGCGGGTTCAGGCTGTAGATCTGCTACGTCGCGCTTCAGTGCCTGGAGTTCTGGTTCAGGCTCCGACTGAAACATCCCAAGTGGCGCGGCCTCAGCCACGAAGTTGAGCGGAGCAGTGGTGTCAAGCGGTGGGGGTGGCGGGGCTTGAATGCCTGCGGCAGTCACAGTGGGCGCTGTTGAGGCCTGTCCACCTGCCTCTTTCGCGCCGTAAGCACGGGTGTTAGGAACGACCGAAAACTCGGCAGAGCCAGGGGCCCACAACTTGGGTGCCTGCTGCACTGTGGGCTCAACCTTGGCTCCAATTCCGAGTACCGTGCCTGACCGTTCTCCGCGTGTGCTGCGGTCTCGCTCTGCCACAGCAATCGGTGCTGGCAACACAGCAATCGCGTCGGACGCCGCATTGGGGTTCGGAACGACAGCAGCAGCGCCCTCGTGGACCTCTCCGGCGCGAATCGCTTGGGGATGACCGGGAGATTCTTTTGGGGCAGCGGGTACTGCAGGTGGAGCCACACCGGTCAATGTGCTTGGTTGACGCTCTGGCCCCGACTTCACCACGAACAGCGGATCGAGCTCTGCGATGGATCCAAGGGGTCTAGGCGGTTTGGAGCCTCGCGCTAGTAGATCTTCTCGCGCGACTTCACACTGGACGATGCCGTTCTGAAGTTCGCGCAGCGATCGATAGACGATCCGTCGCCCGAGCCCTGTTAAGACGACCCACTCGTCTGGACCAATGACAACTTGCTTCGGGGGATAAACCTTAAACTGAAATCCACACTGCGTGCATCGAACGTTCGTCCCTCGCTCGGAAATGAGCGCATCGTCGAATTCGTACTCGGTCCCGCAACGCGTGCAGCAAACGTCCATCTTCGGTTGCCACCCTATTGGCGCATAGACCCTATCATTTTACGCTGCATAGCCACCACTCGGCGAGCGCGT
>JBLNFG010001038.1:0-4152 GCA_050263495.1 Myxococcales bacterium
GCCCCGGTCGGAGTCACGAGTTCTGCCTCGATGCCCGCATCGCGCGTGCTGATCCCGGAAAGACACTGGACGGTCGCGGGGGCAGGCAGGGGGATCTTGCCGTGACGACATTGGATGAATCCTCGTCCCATGGGCAAGGGAGAGCACCAGACGCTAGCACCGATGTATTCGATGCATGCGGCCGCTCCAACGATATCGGCGATCGAGTCGACCGCGCCAACCTCATGAAAATGCACCGCATCGATCTCTGTCCGGTGGACGGCCGCTTCGGCTTCTGCCAATCGCCGAAAGATGGTCCGCGCGATACTGGAGACAGCTGGATCAAGCTCACCCGCCAGCAGCATGCGATCGATGGTGGCGTAGTCGCGTTCGTTCTGCCCCGCGCCAACCTCCACGTCGAACTTCAATGCGCCGATAGAGCCAACGTATCCATGTTGGAAACGCAGCTCGCAACCCGGCAGGCGCAGCGACTGAACGGCGCGTTCAACGACCTCTTGCGGGACGCCTAGATCGACTAATGCCGCGACAATCATGTCCCCGGCAACGCCGCTAAAAGCGTCAAAAAATAGCACCTTTCCGCGACCAAACCCCGGCTCGCGGTTAGCGCGCCAAGCACCGAATGCGTCCTTGCGTCTGAACCCCGCTTGCGCCGTCGCGACGCCTTCGTGACCGTGCTCGTGATGGCCGTGCTCGTGGTGACCGTGCTCGTGGTGACCGTGCTCGTGATGGCCGTGCTCGTGATGGCCGTGCTCGTGGTGTTGCGAGGGATCGGTCATTTCCGACTCGAGCTGTTCGCCGTGTCGGTCATGACAAGCGCCTTTCTGGCCCGAACTCTGGTCGGTCTGAGACTGGCAGCGACACAGGTGTTGACCGCAGTGCTCTCGCTCGTGCCCGTTCTCTTTGGGCTGCTCGTCGTGGTGACGGAAATCGCCCGAGCCGTGATGCTTACTACCCATACCAACTCCAATCGCAACCCAAGCCTACGCGGGTTCGACCTGATGTCGTACCATCCGCAAAACAGCCATCGCGGCCCCGAACCCGTTGTCGATATTAACGACGGTGATGCCCGACGCACAACTCGTCAACATGCCAAACAGAGCCGTGAACCCGGAGAGTGCCGCGCCGTACCCCACGGAGGTCGGAACGGCCACAACGGGCGCCGAGACCAGCCCCCCAACGACACTCGGCAGCGCACCCTCCATGCCGGCCACAACGATGATCGCTGGAGCTCCCGAAAGCCGTGGCAACGCGTCGAGAAGTCGATGGATGCCTGCCACGCCGACGTCGTAGATACGATCGCAAGGGATTCCAGAGAATAGAAGAGTTGCCGCAGCCTCTTCCGCGACGGGTAAATCACTCGTGCCGGCCGCAACAATGGCTACAGGCGGGATCTCCCGAACGGGCTGCGAGCTCTTGACGGCGCTGAGTAAACGTGCCGTCGGATCGTAGCTCAGGTCAGGCATGGCCGCGCAAACTAGCCTCGATTTCGGCTCATCGACGCGGGTGATAAGCACTCGACCATGGTGCTCCAGGATCTTCGCCGCAATCGTGACGATCTGCTCCGCCGTCTTGGACTCGCCAAATACCACCTCGGGGATTCCGAGACGCAGGTGACGATGGTGATCGACGCGCGCGATCCCTAGATCTTCGAATGGAAGACGCGCCAGCTGCTGCACGGCTTCGTCAGTACTGACAGTCCCACACCTGACGAGTTCGAGCAGCTCGCGGAGTCTATTTGGATCCATGACCAGCTCGTGCATAGTCCACATCCTGCATGACGTCGAGCAGCCCTTCTACCTAGTCGCGGCAGACCCTGCATTTGCCATGTTTTGTCGGGTCTTCATGTGAGGATTGGTTCGCGCGGAGCAATCGTGCTTCTCTAGCCTCATGCCTGTGCTGATTGCACCCTGGATCGGTCTGCTTTTCGGAGTCTTCTTTGCATGGTCGGCCCGCGAAGAGCTGGCCCGTTCCGAACGAGGTCCCCTGGCCTCGGCGGCGCTCGTCCTACCCGTGGCGTTCGGGTTCTTGATGCAGGGACCCGTGGCTGGCTACTTTCTCGCCGTTGCCCCAGATTGGTCCATGGCTTACTTGATAGACAGCCAGCGCGTCCCGCCCGTGGTTGACTTCGTCGCGGTGCTGCTTACCGCGGCGACTCCAGTGTGCGGTTACGCGCTCGCAGCACCAGCGGCAAGCAGACGGGAGGGGGTCCCGCTGCTGCGTTGGTCGTTGCCACTGCTGATTGTCGTCATCGGGGTGACCGCAGCACTTCTTCCCAGGTTGAGCACCGAGGCGAGCTACACCCAGTTCCGCGGAAGTTTTGGCACACGCAGGGTAGCGGGTGGCAGCCTCGGTATCGCGTTGTTGTGGATGAACGCGCTACTCTTCTGCAGTGCCGGATGGACAGCCAAATCTTTGCGCCAATTCGGGCAACGTGCGCGGGATTGACGGCGGCGGTCGCGCCTGCGACATTGCGGGCTACATGCAAGCGCTCGATACTTCGCTCGTCGATTTGGCCGTGTCCCTCGTGGAAAGGCTCAGAACAATGGGCGCGGATCACGCCGAAGTGTCAGCTTCTTCGGGTTGGGATCTAAGCACTCGTGTTCGCCTGGGTAAGGTTGAGCAAGTTGAAGAGGCGGGGCAACGACACGTCAGTGTCCGGGCCATTCGCGATGCGCGCGTTGCGCTCACGTCGACAAGCGATCTTAGCCCGGACGGAATCACTCGCTGTTTGAACGACGCCATGGAGCTAGTGGGCTTGAGCGAGCCGGACCCTGACGCGGCTCCGGCTTCACCTCATCAATTGGCGAGCGCTCCCTTTCCAGACCTGGAGACCTATGATCCAGCCCTGGAACAGATCGACGCCAACCAGGCGATTGAGCTTGCGACCGTGGCGGAGCGGGCAGCGCTCGACTTCGACTCTAGCCGAGTGGGGAATAGCGAAGGAGCCAGCTTTGGACGCTCCGTGGGTCAGAGCGCATTGGCGTTCTCCAACGGGTTCGTCGGGACGCGTCAAGGCTCGCACGTGAGCCTGGTTGTGACCCCGGTCGCAGACGATACAGACGGCAAGAAGCGGCGTGGTCACTACTATTCCATCGCTCGATTCTTGGAGGACCTAGAAGCGCCTGCAATTGTAGGCGCGGAAGCTGCGAAACGCACGCTTGCGCAGTTGGGTGCGCGAAGTGTCGCCACGTGTCAGGCCAGTGTCGTCTTCTCACCCGATGCGGCGAGGGCGATCATTTCCGCATTCGCCGGTTGCATCGTGGGCGGCTCGCTTTGGCGGCGATCGAGCTACCTGCTCGGTCGCGAGGGTACACCGGTAGCAAGTTCACTAGTGACGCTTGTCGATGATCCACTGCTTCGTCGCGGACTCGGTTCGCGCGCGTTCGACGGCGAGGGATTGCCGTGCCGGAAGCTCACAGTAGTTGAGCAGGGCCAGTATAGGACACCTCTACTCGATTGCCTGAGCGCCCGAAAACTTGGACGCGACTCGACGGGCAGCGCTTCGCGCGGTGGTGGTGCAATTTCGGCCGGTACGAGCAATCTGGTATTGCTCCCGGGAACCATCACCGAAGAAAAGCTGATCGCTGATACCCCACGCGGGCTGTACGTGACCGACATGATGGGGTTCGGGTTCAATCCTGTCACAGGAGACTTCTCTCGTGGCGCGTCGGGCTTCTGGATCGAAAATGGTGAACTGACGCATCCTGTCTCCGAGGTGACCATCTCGTCGAATCTGGATGCGATGCTCAAGGGGATCAATGCCATCGCGGAAACGCCGCGCCCGCGGAGTTCAATCATTGCTCCTGCGTTCCGAATCGCCTCGATGACCATCGCTGGAAAGTAGGGGCAGCGCAAGAACGAACGGATCGCGGGATCGGCATTGAGGCCAACTGCGCTTGACGCGCGTTTGCGGCTTCTACTCGACGACGTTTGGCTCCCCAGGGGAAGACCCAGGGAAAGCATGCGCGGTGAAACCTGTAGGATCACCGTCGAGAACTAGAGGATCTCGCCGGGCCAAACTGACGCCCTCTCGACCGCTTGCCAGCGAGGGGAAAGTCGAAACGACTCGACCACCTGCATCAACGAGGCTGAGAGACTCCCCCGAATTTAGCAGTCCCGCCTTCCCCAACTGTGAGAGTCGAATCAACGCGG
>JBLNFG010001039.1:0-5999 GCA_050263495.1 Myxococcales bacterium
TTTTCGTGCGGGCACGTCTTTCTATGCGCAAGGCACGTCTTTCTATGCGCAAGGCACGTCTTTCTATGCGCAAGGCGCGTCGCGCTTTGCATGCGGGAACGTCGCGCTTTGCATGCGAGAACGTCGCGCTTTGCATGCGAGAACGTCGCGCGTTGCATGCGGTGACGTCGCGTCAAAAATTTGACGGCTACGAAACCAACATCGACCGTTTGGGAACGCCTGCTGCAAGCGGCGAACAGCGCGCGAGGGGCCTTCTTCGAAGTAGGTCGCCAGGACTCGTCCTCGAATTGCGTAGGACTCCTCGAATTGCGTAGGACTCCTCGAATTGCGTAGCACTCCCCGAATTGCGTAGGACTCCCCGAATTGCGTAGCACTCCCCGAATTGCGTAGCACTCCCCAAAAGACGCCTCCTGAGAGATAGCGCGGATCAATCGCACCCCCCAGGAAGCTCCATAAGTATTGCGAGGGGGGCGCCGCGACTCCAATCGTTGTCGCGGCGCCCCGAACTAACATGGTTTGGTGGTACTTGGGACGGGTTGTCGATGTCGTGTGCGTATCTTTCGAACCGCACGCTACACAACCTGCAGTGCCAGCTCGGGCGACGTTCTGTCATCGCTTTTTTCGGCTGTTGCCACGGACTCCAGCAAAGACTCCCGCAGACTCGGCAAGGAACCCACAAGGGCTCGAGCGGCACCCGTGGCCCTTCGTCCTAGCGTGCACAGCACTGGCTTAGAATCCTAGTCAGTTCACCGGGTCGCGTGGGCCCGCGAATCCAAACACGAAAGGAGTCATGGTGAACATTGGTTCTGGTCAGGCGACTCGCGACTTAGATACAAGCCACGCGGCCAGCAGTGGCGGTTTGGGAAGGTTCTGTCGTCCAGCTTGACCTAAGCGTGTAAGTTTCCACCAATCAGGTGCAAGATCCCGGATGAGACGATGAGCCTCAGCCAATCGAGTACTAACGGAGCCATGCCAAGCCGTCACCCGGAACCAACTGCGGTCGTCGCGCGCGGGTGGTTCTGCCTGGCCGCGCTAGTCACGCTCGCGGCTTTGGGCTGCGACTCTAAACTAGTGCTGGGCACTTGGACTTGTCCCTTGCCAGACTCGTCGGCAGCCGGCGCGGGGAATAGCGCATCCGTCGGCGGTGGCGCCGCGACGGACTCGAGCGTTAGCGGTGCAACCACTGACGTACCGGTGGAGTGGTCCACGAGCTTCGAGGATGGTTTCTGCGATTTCATCGCCGCAGGAGGCTCGTGCTATTCCCACCCGGCGGACTCGCCCAACGCAAGCTACGATCTGGTCGATACTCAGGCGCCCGTCCATTCGGGGCGCTACGCTGCTGCCTTCAGGGTCAAGCCCGGTCGCGACGTTCATACGCGCTGCTACCTTCAAGGCAGATTCCCAAAGCAGGCGACGTACGGTGCCTGGTACTACATCCCCGCCGTTGCGAAAACCTCTGGCAACTGGAATCTCTTGCATTTTGAGCGTCGTCGCCGCTCAAACAGCGCGGGTCCCTTAGATAACCTCTGGGACATCTCGCTCGAGAACGACGACACGGGTGGCTTGCGTTTGAGGGTGTGGGCGCCCGATACAATGGGCGCAGTCCAGGGCCAGCTTCCATCCATCCCGATTGGTGAATGGTTTCACATCGAGGTAACTCTGAGATTTGCAGCTGACGCAACCGGCGAGGTCGGCGTGTTTCTGAATGGAAAGCGCTATGCAGGTGCTTCGGGAATCGTCACGGACTATGCGGATTCCGAGTGGGGCAAATGGTTTGTCGGTAACCTGGCCGAAGCATTGGATCCACCGCAGTCGATTGTCTATGTCGACGATGTCAGCATCAAGCCTGCTCCCTAAATCGTGAGCACGGAATCATCCGTGTTTCGAAGCTCGACGGATGGCCATGCCTGATTGCTGGACGATCGACAGAAGTTGCGCACCAACGGCCCTGGGATGGCCTGATTGCTGGACGATCGACAGAAGTTGCGCACCAACGCCCTGGGATAGCCATGCCTGATTGCTGGACAATCGACAGAAGTTGCGCACCAACGCCCAGACGCGGGCGCAACCGATCGATAACGTAGATGCGACGCGGGCGCGGCGTCACCCATAGATAACGGCGGAACCCTGGCATCCAACGAGCGCGGACCACGCCCTGCCTCGCGACGCACAGACAAAATTCAGGAAAGGCGCCCAGTGTGACCAACCACTGGATATGGCGCGCAGTTGCGGCAAGCACCGTTGTCGATCTCGATTACAGGGTGTTGCGGAGGCGCGGGTAACCCTCGAAAGCAAGTGAACCGTGTGGCATGCGTTCGCAACAGTTGCCCCTTTTGCCACAGAAGTCGCGACCATCGAGTATTCGTGACAACGAGGCAACCTTACTGAAGCGAGCGATCGAAGGCTTGGGTGTGTAGGGTTTGGGAGTGGAGGCCACTTCAAGTAGCTCCTTGTGGGCTGCTGGCAGCCGATCTCGTTACGGATCTACTACCAGCAAGGGCATTCTCTCACAGCGGCTTGGGCCTGGGTCGGCGTGCGTGCGCGGCGCATCGCATCGCTCGGAGTGCTCGAGCTATCGGTCGGCCCCGAATGGTTGTTCTGACGGATCGTGAGGCGAGGCGCCACTGCCCTGATGCTTTCGAATGCCAGCCAATAATCCGCTTGCGCATGCGGCCGATTCGCACGGTGAGCCCTCAACTTCACACGCGGATTGTGCCAAAACGCCGCGGGAGTTCGCGGAGATCTACACACGGTGTTTCGGATTTGTGTGGTCGTGCACACGCAGGTTTGGCATTGCGGAAGCAGAGATGGAGGATGTCGTGCAGGAGATCTTCGTGGTCATCTACGGACGCCTGCATACGCTGGAGCGGCCCGATGCTTTTCGAAGTTGGGTCTATGGAATCGTGCGACGTACCGCGAGTTCGTACCACCGAGCCAAGCGTGCCCGGGCAGCTAATGTGGAGGCATTCCGGAGTGAACCAGAGATGACGTACCCGCAGATGCCTTCGCCCCTGGAGCTCGCCGAACAAGCGGATCAGGTACGATTATTGTGGTCCTTGATCGAACGATTGGATCCACCCAAACGAGAGGCTTTCGTCTTGTCAGAGCTGGATGATATGACGGTTCCGGAAATTGCCGCAGCCATCGGCACCCCTCTCAATACCGTATATTCCCGGATTCGCGCAGCGCGACAAGAACTCGATCGAGCGTTGGAGGAACGCGAGCGAGCCCCGCAGCGAGGTCAGCCATGGCGGACTTAAGCCCCCGTATGCAGAAGCTGGTGGCAGCAGAAAAGATCGCGCGTCGTCCTTCGGCCGACGACCACCTCCGGGTGTTCTTGGCTCTCGAAGCCACGCTTGGCAGATCCGCCAACCTCGACAGCGGACCTGCCTCTTCCGCGAGCAGTGCCACGGACCAAAGCGCAGCCATTAGCACTATTCGATATTCTTTGATTTGACCTCCCAAGCGCTGTCTTTGCAGTACGTGCAGGTCGACCCAACCAGAACGCCCTTACCCGTTGCCGTTTCATCGCCCTTGAGCCACCAGTTCAGCCACGCCAAGTCGATTTTGGTGAAATCCCCACCTCGGGCACCGAACAAGTCCCCTCCGTGGCCCAGTGCTTTACTGAACAGCATGAGCGGGATGTCGAGGGCGCTGATGTTGGTATAGTCTCTTTCGCCGTTCTCGTAGGCAATGTCATCAGCGCCGCCGAGGACGATCAACGCCGGAGTGTGAATCGTCTTGTAGAAAGACTGATTGGCTGCGAACAACCCGCTGCTATTGATTCCCCATGTCGTGATGCGGGCATCGCCTGCGGTACCCTCGGCCATTAAGCCTCCACAGGAGAACCCGTTTGCGGCGATTTTGGTCGTGTCGAGGCTCTGGTAATAGGCACTGCAGGGCTTCTCGTTCTGCGCAATTGCCCAATCAATGTAGGCGAGCAGAGGCTTTCCCATTGCGGCAGGATTCGAAGAGTCCATGCTGCGAGAGCCCGAGCCCCCTGGAGTTCCATCTGCGATGACGAAGTATCCGTAGGAAGCGATCTCGCCCATGGCCGTTGCATTCGACGAACCATCTAGGGAGCATCCACCCTCGCCCCACACGAAGATCGGGTACTTCTCGTCCCCCCCAAGATCCGTCGGGCGGTAGATAGTGCCCTCTTTGATCCCCGCATCGGAGTTCGTTTCGACGGTCACCTTGTGCGGACCGCTACCCGTCGCACCTCTGCTCGCAGCCTTGGAGGCGGTGCAGGTTCCGGTGTTTGGCGAGGTGTTCGCATTCGTGCTCGCAGAGCTCTTGCCGGCGGCTCCACCCGCCTTGGCGGTGCCGTTGGTCGCTCCACCCGTGGCAACCCCGCCCAAGCTCGAATCTCCACCCTTCGCTGCGTTTCCAGTTCCACCAGTGGTGCTGCCAACGCGACTCCCACCCGCGCCGAGCGAATTGCTGGAACCGCCTCGGTCGCCCTTGTCCGATCGGGTGCTCCTTGTAGCTCCACCTTGCCCGGAAGTTGCCCCCCCAGTCTCTTGCTGTTCGCCCGTCGAGACCGAACCGCCGAATGCTTTCGCTCCACCCGTGACACTCGCGCTACCACGCGACTCAGATTGCGCCGAACTTCCGCCATTGGCGGTTGCCTGCTTCGACGAGGATTTCGTCGCACCTCCGGTTGCAACCGAATCCCTGGAGGTGCCCGCCGTTTTTCCGCCAGTGCCTTGGTCATTGACCTTGGTGCCGCCGGTGCTGTCGGCACTGTTACCGGCGTCGTTACAGCCTACGATCACAAAACCGAGAATACCGGCACACACTATCTTGGTTGACACATGTTTTGGGTTCATCGACGCACTCCTGGGGGATGGGCACCTGCCACGGGCAAACGTCCTCTCCCGCAGACGCGCCGATTCACGAAACCGGTTCAAAAAAAAGCGCTACGCCTGCTATCGAGCAGGTGAAGATCACTCATCCGCTGATGCTCCAAAAATGAAGTACTTAGCGTGAGTGGCGCCTGAGCACCGGCCACGCGAGGTTCGCATCCCCGGGTTCCTCGCGACCGTCAGGCTTGGTGCAAAGGATGACTTCGACGTCGGCGGGACAGCCCGAGTACGACGAGCACCCGTCACCGTCTTCTAAGGATGGCTCGCCAGTGCACCCGTTGATTTTCGCCCACTGTTCGAAAGTGGCTTTGGCGCCAAGAAACGTTATCGGCATGTTCGGGACGAGTGAGGACTCGCCACCTTCGTATGGAACGCGGCTCACCGCAGTTCCGCGAAAGGAAATGACCGTAACGGGACGGACTGGACGACAGTCATTCACGTTCTCATCCAGAAGATCGAACGCGGCGGGAGCCACCGCCGCGAACTCATCGGCAGCATGGCATCCAAGGTAATGGGCCATTCCACCCCCTGTTAGAACGCCAGCGGCATAGACGCGATTGGCATCGATGCAAGCGACCCGACTCACGTCTGCCACGACGGCTCGCGCAAACGCCACGTCGTCGACGTCCGCAACACAACACGGTCCAATGTTCCAACCCGTGCCGGCTGGTCCCTTGAGACCGTCCGGAAACGCAATTACTACTCCCTCGCGATCGGTCACCGCAGGGTAGGGTGAACTCGATAGCTCGCCCCAGCCAGAGCTACCGACTCCATGAAAATCCAGAAGGAGAGGTACCGGTTTCTCACCACTATACGTTGTTGGAACGTGCAACACGTAGCTTCGGCTCAACGCGCCGACTTGCAACGTCACACTGGTGTCACCTACTGGAAGTGCTGGCGACGGGCAGTCGCTTGCCGTCTGGTTCGTGTTGGTAGAGCCGGGCCTGCCAGCACTAGACCCGCTGGGATTGCCACCGAGCCCGGAATTGCCACCGCTGTTGCTGTGCCCGGGACCACTACCACCGGTGGACTCATCGGTGATCACGTTGAGAGCAGCGCGTGAGCAGCCAGCATGGCCGAGGAAGAGGCTCAGTATTGGGAGCAATGGTGCCACCCAGTGAGATTTCATAG
>JBLNFG010001040.1:0-3299 GCA_050263495.1 Myxococcales bacterium
CGGTCGAGATATCTCGTATCTGCCGTCCAAGACGCTACCGACGTCCATGCGGCGCACATGATACCAGCAGATCGCAAGCCCGTGAAACGGAAGGAGGGCCGCCGCAGGCTGAGTCCTGCGCGCCAAGCACCCGGCCGCCAATTTCGAGCGAGCGTTTCTGACCGCGTGTCCGTTAGCTCGACCCCGCCGTGACAGCTCGATTGCGACGCACTGCGGCGTCAGCTCGGCCCCGCGACGACAGTTCGATTGCGACGCACCGCGGCCGTCAGCTCGATCGCGGGCTCGATTGTGCGCGACGTGATTCGCACCGCGGCGTCAGCTCGATCGCGGGCTCGAGCGTGCGCGACGTGATTCGCGCCGCGGCGTCAGCTCGATCGCGACGCGCTGAGAGCCCAATTCGACCATCACCCGTCGTGGTCGTTTTTCGTAACCCTGGTGATGTGGTGTGACCGTAATCCGTTCTCGGCGCACAGAGATCCGCCAATCGTCGTAACTGCCGCGCTCGTACGCCATCGATTCTCCGTCGTCTAACCACAGTCGGCCGCTGGCGGTTTGTCCGAAGCACTTCAGCACGATTTCCCGTCTCGCGAGCTGCCCGACGTGTTCGAACGCCTGCACGAAGGGCACAATAGCGCCATGACGAACGAATGCTGGCACGCTTTCGAATTCCCACGCCATCCGGAAGTACCGCCCCCCTGCCAGTACCTTCCCGCCATCGAACGGCTCCCAATCGCCTTCAGGGAGATACACGAGTCGTTCGCGCTGTGCTCGCGTCACGATCGGTGCCACGAGTAAGTCGGGCCCAAACAGGAACTCGTCGTCGATTTTCGCTGCACGTTCGTCCTCTGGGTAATGCCAACTGAGGGGACGCATTAGGGGCGCGCCGGTTTCGCGGTGCTCGACAAACAGCCGCTCGATATAGCGCGTTAGCGTCGTTCTCACGCGAATGAGCCGCCGAATACAAGCTTCCACCTTGGCACCGAATGCCCAAGGTTCCTGTGCGCGCTGGCCCATCGCGCAGTGATTGCGAAAGAACGGATAAAATATTCCGACTTGATACCAACGCATCAAGAGCTCGGCATCGGAGTTTCCCCCGAAGCCGCCAATATCGACACCGGCTTGGGCGAATCCGCACAATCCCATATTGAGCAGCATCGGGATGCTCAATCTCAGGTGCTCGAACCACGACAGGTTGTCGCCGAGCCACACAGCGCCGTAACGTTGACCCCCCGCGTACGTGGAACGGGTGAGCGTGAAGCTGCGTTGGTCTGGGCGTGCTGCGCGCTGAGCTTCGCACGCGGCCCGAGCCATTTGCATGCCGTACAAACCACGCACCTCGAGATGGCCCACTTCACCTTCTGGTGCCGTTTGCATGAACAGCTGATCCGAGGCGGGCGGCAATTGCCCATTAGACGGATCAAACGGACGTTGCTGTCCGAAGAGGGCTGGTTCATTCATGTCGTTCCAGATTCCGGCAGCGCCCTTATCCAAGAGGAACTGCAGCCGCTCGGCCCAGAACGCGCGCACGTCTTCGCGCACGAAATCGGGGAAACAACAGCGCCCAGGCCAAACCTTGCCCACGAACGGAGCTCCGCTTGCCGTGCGGCAGAACACGTCGCGCTTCTGCCCCTCGCGGTAGGTTGCGTCGTCGCGTGAGCGGATAATACCGGGATCCACAATCGGCACCACGCGGAACCCCTGCTTGGCGAGATCCTGAATCATCTGCTCGAAATTTGGAAACCGCTCGCGCGAGATCGTGAAGGCGCGATACTCGTGCATGTAGTCGATATCGAGCACAATCGTGTCACACGGGATGTGCCGCTCTCGAAACTCCTTCGCTATCGCTCGAACCGTGGCCTCGCTCGGGTAGCTCCAACGGCTCTGCTGATGGCCGAGACTCCACCGCGGAGGAAGCGGTGTTCGTCCGGTTAGCAGTGTGTACGCAGTGACGACCTCAGGCAGCGCCGCCGGACCAATCAGGTACGCCGAAAATCCGCGCCGCGAAAACACCTCCACCGTCGCGCGCTCGTCGAGCTGACTATCCAGATCCCAACGTTGTGGTGCCGGGCTATCGATGAACAGAGCCCAAGTGCGGCGCGGGCTGCCCATGAACAACACCGGAACGCTCTTGTACAACGCGTCCACCGACTCGACGTGGTGATGATTGTCCGTCGTGATCAAGGTGTGGACGCGACTACGTAGATTCATGCTCCCGTAACGCTCACCGAGACCCCAGCACAGGAATTCTTCCGGCAACGCGAACTCAAGCCGTATCAGCGCCTCTTCGGAGCGGGAGATGGTTAGGCCGAGCGCATGCCTTGGCTCACGATGGGGCTTGAACTGGGCCGCCACTCCCTCGACCAAAGCAAAACTCACGGGGCAAGACGAACCCTTTGGGGCAGCGCTGATTCGCACCACCGCCGTCTGGTTCAGGCGAGCCCGTTCAACACGGAGCGTTAGCGGCAGACGTCGCGATTGTCGCGATTGTCGGGTTGGAGCTCCCTGCACCGCGTCGCGCGCCGCGTGCCAAAATTCCGCTTTCTTGGGCATGGCTTCGATCGATTCAATGCGGGCTGGCTACAGCCGCTGCAATGTGCCCTCGCCACTCCAAGGCGCTGAGAGCGGGCGGAACGTCAGGGTACGGCCGCGAATTTCGATCCACACCCGGATGGACACGCCGCTTGGTTCCGAAACTACCAAGGTTGCGGTCTTGTCCAGGACCTCTTCGATCTGGTAATTGCGCGTCGCAGAAACGCCCGGTCCGGTCGCAGTCAGCTGTGAGCCATTCACCAGCACTTGCATCTGGCTCAATTGTGACTGCAGCATGCCTTGAAGCGACATTTCTAGCGGTACGCTGGGGCGATAGCTCTGCAATAGCCAAACACCCTGCAGCTGCTGATTCAGTTGCTGAATGATGGTGGTCTGAGGCTGGCTACGTCCACATGCCGGGCACGCCCCGAGCGAAAGGACGAGACCTGCAGCGAAGAGCGTAATTCTGATGCTAGGCAACAGGAATTTAGTACCTCAAATTGCGCGCGCGGAGGTACTACAAATTCGCTCCATGGACCGTGGCCTTCATGGAGGGGGCCGCGACGGATGGGTGGTAGGCGACGCATGTGTCACCTGGTCGCGAAATAGGTCCGTTGCTGTCGCCGGGCTTTCGTCCTGTGCAGGTCGCCCGCGAATTTTGTCGTCGGTGGGATTCGCCGCGTTGCGAGCGTTCAGTTTCGGCAGGTTGGCGTCTCTCGGCCCTGCGTCGGTCTCGCAAGGCGCAGGGGTGTCTCCCCGCCCCCGTTGAC
>JBLNFG010001041.1:0-8308 GCA_050263495.1 Myxococcales bacterium
ACTTCCGGAACGTTGATACGAGCCAGACCCGTGTAGTGCTCATCGAAGCCCAAGGGCGAGTCCTACCATCCATGTCCGAGCGCGCGTCGGCCCGTGCTTTGCGAGATCTTGAACGGATGAATGTGGAAGTGCTGCTACGCAGCCAAGTTACCGAGATTAATCAGAGCGAAGTAGCGATGGGGCCGCGTCAAATCCCAACCCGCAATGTCTTTTGGGCTGCCGGCGTGGAAGCAGCTAAGCTCAACCGCAGCTTGGGTGTGGAACTCGACCGCGCGGGGCGAGTGAAGGTAAACCCCGATTGCTCCGTTCCCGGTTATCCTGCAGTGTTCGTGATCGGCGACGCAGCACATCTGGTCTCGTCGCAGCACCCGAACCCCGTACCTGGCGTGGCACAGGCGGCGATGCAGATGGGAGACTTTGTCGCGCGCCGCATTCGCTTGGCGATAACCCAAAATCCCAAGGCGATGTCGCCGGCCATGTTTCGATACAGAGACAAGGGTAGCATGGCGGCTATTGGTCGCGCGCGCGCCATTGCGGACATTGGCGGTTTCACGTTCGGCGGCGTGGGTGCGTGGTTAGTCTGGAGTCTTGTTCACATCCTCTTCTTGGTGGGCTTTCGCAACAAACTGTTCGTGATGCTCTCTTGGGTTTGGAATTATCTGGTAAGCACCAAGGGTGCACGGCTAATCACGGGCGAGAGCCGGCTTTCGATTCGACAACCGCTGCTCACCGGCACGAACGGCCCGCGTGAAAGCGTGAGGTAGCCGGGAGCGACACTGTCGTCAATCCTGGGGTGCGCATTGGTTCATCGCGAGAGTCATAGACCCGAGCGAAGCGAGGTGAAGGTCAACGCAGTGGAGCCCTTCGGCGAGGTGAATGGTACCCAGCGGAGCTGGGCATGCGCCAACTCAAGGTTTAGGCAGCCAACGAGCTGGACGGAGTACACCGAAAGCGGGGTACTAGCGCCAGTTAGCGAGGATTGCCTGCATCGCCGCAGCTAAGGACTCGCCGGCAACCAGACCAGATGCGATCGGAATGACAAAGCGCGACGCGCTCACCGAATGGACGCGAAACCAGACTGCAACGATGGCGGCGCCTAAGAAGAAAGCGAACGAGTTTGCAAATGGCACCACCATTGCCATTCCTAGGCCCATTGCAGAGGGCACGAAACGACGCAACCTCTCGGGAAGCCACATTTCGACCAACGGCAGTATGATGCCAACAATAGCCCCAGCCAAGATCGCCGATCGCGCACTGATGGGGAGGGTATGAAGCCCACGGCCAAGCGCAGCTGCAACTGCTGCCCACATATTCGTCGCGGGTGGATTGAATGCCTCGAGTGCGGCACGAGTGGGCACTAGGAGATACCAGGCGGGCACTACCGCAACCACTCCAAAAATTACCCCGAATGCCTGCGCCAGGAATTGCTTTCTTGGGTTGGCGCCGAGCAAGTAGCCGCTCTTGAGGTCAGTAAGCAAGTCGGCAGCAGAACCCGCAGCTCCAGCAGTAACTCCCGCCGTAACCAAGTTGGTAGGGAGGTGCGCGGGGGCGAGAACGGCATAGATGAGCTGTGTCAACTTACCCATGGCCCCGATCGGAGTAGTGTCGGTTTCACCAGTGGCTCGGCACGCCACGAGCGCAACCACCAAAGACAGCATTACCGAGATGAGGCCGAGCCATGGGGTGATACCGAAAGCAAACCAACACAGCAGAATCAGGGCCAAGGCTACCGGAATCCCCCCAATCAGCATCCAGGAGAAAGGCACCTCTAAATGCCCGACCGGATCGACGTCGGTGCTTACACCGGCTCGACGCCGGGAGAATTGCGCCATTGCACGCAGAATGGTGCGCCACCCTAGCGCGAAGGATGTGAGCCCTGAGCTGACCATGACGGCAGTGCCCACCCACAAGCTCCAACGTGTTACGCGTACCAGACTGAGCTCTCCGCCCTGCCCCAACACCACCTCCATCTCTCCAATGAAGTGTTTCGGCACCTCTACCCAGTCCGGGAGTGACAACACGTATGGCGTGAGCACAAGGTAATTGATCAGAGATCCGAGCAACATCGAACACGAGACACGGAGACCTACGATCATTCCCGCTGCTACCAACAGCAAACTGGGTTCGACTGTCATGCCCAGCACACTGCCGGTGAACCGAACCCCTTTGATTGAGAACAGTCCGAGGCCTAGAGGTATCTCCTGCACGAATACGCCAAATACGCGAAGCAGTGCAACGACTGCCCCAGTTGCGAGGGACCACAGAAGAGCATGCGCTTTCTGAACTGACTCGTGACCAGCAGCGTAGAGACTGCGCAGGGTTTCCGCAGCTGCAATTCCGGACGGGAAGGGCAACTGCTCGGCGTTGATCATCTGCCGCTTCATCGGCACCGCCAGAAGCACGCCGAGCAAAGCAACCAACAAAACCCAGGCTGCCACTGGCATCCACCCAAGGCGCTGCCCGTCACCTCCCAGCAGCAGCAAGGCACCCACGGCTGTGGCCAGAGTGCCACCCGTGGAAGAACCCGCAGCAGACGCCGTCGATTGCATGCAGTTGTTCTCGAGCAGCGTCATGCTCGTCCGCGATAACCTGACGGCCGCGAAGAGCTTCCAGATGGCATGTGAGAGGATACAGGCGGTAATCGCCACACCGAAGGACCACCCTACCTTGAGGGTAGTGTACAGATTGCTGACGCTCATCAGCATCCCCAGGATCCCCCCAGTGATCACCGCACGCCAGGTGAGTTGGGGCTGATCTCCACGATAGTAATGCTGAAGCCAAGCAGCATCGCGCTCGTCAGCAGGAAAACTTGCAAGGTCGGTTGTTGAAGAGGCGGGGGTGCTCGAAGACACTTGGTTCGCGCACGCTAGCACACGTCCCCCCGAGCGGTGCGTTAGCACATGGCGACACCGTGGCAACGAGGGGCCAGAACACCTAAAGCTCCTAGTGATCTACCGGAGCCTTGTGAACTGAAGCGTTCGAGTTCGAGTTCACACCGTTCAACCAAGAACCCCTCTTACGCTAGACTGTTCGATCGATTTCCGTGCGCAGTATCTGGTAGAGTCGACCTGCGTCAATAAACTCGAGCTTGAGTGCTCCGAGTTCGATCTCGTCGCCAATCCGAAGCAGAACAGTGGCCCGCGGTTCTAGTTTGCGGCCGTTGACGTAGGTGGCGTTCGAAGCCTCGTTATCACGTAGGCCATAGGTAGACGGTCCCGTGATCAAGAGATAGGCGTGGAGCTTCGAGATGGACGGCAGACGAAATACGACGTCGCAATTGGGCGCGCGACCGATGGAAAAGCGATCTGGGTAGGGATTGCCTTCCCGCTTCTTGACCGCCGCGACACGCCACTCCGTAGCGTACGGGTCGGCGTCGAGCCTGGTGTGTTTGGTTTCGAACGAGACGGTCGTCGCCTTGGATAGCGCGGTGGCTCGCACCACTGGCCGCTTGATAAGATAGAGCGGGCACGCTTGTGCCACGAACTCTTTACTGCTTCTCGAACGGGCCAACAGGAGATAGTCACGCAGATCCTCCATCGAAACTCGACAGAAAGACTAACGCAAAGCGACGCACAACGGAATCTGAACGAGCTTGAAGAGACTTGAGAGTCCAGTTCGGCCTGTCCGACAATGGATCAATACGGTACTCGACTTCCGGCCGAGCGGATTAGCACCGTGTGACAACATGAATGTGTTCTCAAATCGGACCCAACTGCTCGGCATTTCCAGCATGGGCTCATCACTTCTGCTCGCAGCCAACTCGAGCGCGGCAGATTGCAACACGGCCGCTCAACTAACGAAGCGCGTTTCGCCCTTTGGCGTGTTGTGTCGGCTCGTTCGCTCCTGGCTCGAATCGGGATAGAGCGCTCTGAGCCGACCCTGGTAGCGCTGAATAACGGCGTTGCGCCGCACTTTCTGCGATGGGGTCAATAAGCCATTTTCGATGGTGAAGTCTTCTGAGACAACGAGCAGCTTCTTCGGGCGAGCGTATGGGGCGAATTCTTGGGCTAGCGCAGCTATCTCGTGCTGAAGGATGCGACAGGCTTCCGGTTCTGAGCCGACGTCGTCCACGGCAATGCCCCGAGCCCGAGCTTCCTTCTCGAGGGTGATACGGTTGGGCGAGACAATCAGAACACAGAAGGACTCGTCGGCTCCATAAAGGATACAGTTCTCGACCAAGGGCGACTGCTTCAGTCGTTCTTCAATGGGCGAGGGAGCAACGTATTTCCCGTTGCTCAGCTTGTATTGCTCTTTAATTCGGCCAGAGACAACGAGATAGCCGTCCTCATCAATCCGACCCAAGTCACCTGTGCGCAGCCACCCGTCTGGTGTAATGGTGCGTGAAGTCTCTTCCGGCAAGCCGTGGTAGCCCTTCATGACAAGCGGCCCTCGAACGAGAATCTCACCTTGGGTCGGATCATCACCGGAGCTCCTATCGATGGATAATTCGACGCCCGGGAGGGGTCTTCCGACGGTGCCGAATCGTCGATGCTCAAAGCAATTGACGGCCACGACCGGGCTGGCTTCGGTCAATCCATAGCCCTCGAAGAGCTCGATACCCAACGCGTTCACGAATTCGGCAATCGTGCGATCCAACGCCGCTGAGCCCGAAATCACGAAGCGTAGACGCCCGCCAAAGTGTCTTCGAATACGCCGGAAGATCATCCACTCAGCTGAGCGAAGGCTGATGCGATCGAATAGACTGAGCGGCACACCACGCTCCCGTCGTACTGCTGCGGCGACGCCGCGATCGAATGCCCTTCTGAAGAGCCTCGGCTTTCGCGCAAGTTGGCCGCGAACCACTTCGTGAATGCGACCAAAGATCCGAGGAACTGCCACCAACACCGTCGGCTGAGCGAGGCGGAGATTGGTCAAGAGACTAGAGACGTCCCCATTGAGTGCCACTTGGCACCCGATGTGTACCATTAAATGCAAATCCACCGTCTGCCCAAAGGCATGCGCCCACGGCAGGAAGGATAGGGTTCGATCCTCCGCGTTGATCGGGAACCTGCTAACGGCGGCCATCACATCGAATACGATGTTCCGGTGCGTCAGGATCACCCCCTTTGGGCGGCCTGTGGTTCCGGATGTATAGATGTAGCAAGCGGGGTCGTCTGGCTCTGGCTCAGCAGGACAATCGGACGCATCACTCACTGTGAGCAGTCGCGCGCTCAGAGAGTTTGGATCGGCCGGAGGAGCGTCGATCGCGATGCACATCTGCACGCCGGGCGCCGATGCGCGCAGCTGGCCCACCGATTTGGCAAGCTTACGCTCTTCCAAAAACAGGATCTTCGCGCCGGAGTCGCGCAGTATATACTCCCAATCCGCGGCGTGTTGCGCGGTGTACATAGGAACGACAATCGCTCCGCACCCCAGGGCGGCGTAACAGATGACCGCCCACTCCACGCTATTATCTGCAATCAGCGCAACGCGGTCGCCCCGGGCAACACCTAGCGTTCTCATCAGGCGGCGCATTCGGGCAACTCTCTGATGAACCTCGGCATAAGAGAGCCAGTGGAACGCTTCCTCTCGCCGAACTCCGAAGAGCGGAGCGTTCCCGCGAACCCGACAACTGCTTTCGAACAGATCAACGAGCGTTCGAATTTCCGTCATGCTGTGCACCGACACTGCGTCGTCCCAAGGCTGCAAGCGGCGCCGCAGAGAGATACAGTTCCCTAATCAAATATCGTGCCACGACACAGAGGCTCTGAAATGGCGGAGTTGGCGTTCGCGCGCTGGGCGGCGAGTGTGCCCGCTGTGAAGGATGGTGCGCAACTGCGTACGTGTCTACCCCTTCCGCGTGTGCCCATGGGAATAGCTGGTTGTGGCCTGGGGCCCCGCCGCGCGCTCAAGGAGCTGCGATGCGCGTTACTGCCGAGACGCGCAAGAGAGAGCCGCCGTCCTCAGTGCGAAGCCTGCGTTCGCTTCGCTACGGCACCAACGTGGGAAGGCCGCCGTCGTCAGTGCGCGCAAACACCATGACCTTCATGTTGCGCTGGTTGTCCTGCCCAGAAAGAGCACTGTCGTGATAGAAGAGGTACCACTTTCCACCCCACTCGAGGATGCTGTGATGCGTGGTCCAGCCCGAGACTGGTTCGAGCAGCGTCCCTTGGTAAGTGAACGGACCAAGCGGACTGTTGCTGGTGGCCCATGCTAAGTAATGGGTCATCCCGGTGGAGTAGGACAAATAGTAAGTACCCTGGTACTTGTGGACCCAAACACCTTCGAAGAAGGTCCTATTCGTATCAGCGGCGATGAGCGGCAACCCCCGCTCGTCCAGGATACGAATCTCTGACGCGCCGCCGTCAAACCCGAGCATGTCGTAGCGCAGCTTGGCAACTCGTGGACCGAGCGCCAGTGCTTGTCCACCAGGTTCCACAGCATTGGGATCATAGTTGCCGGTCTGCCAGTGCTCGAGTTGACCACCCAACAAGCCACCAAAATATAGGTACGCCTGCCCGTCATCATCGACGAATGCTGCGGGATCGATGCTAAAGGATCCTGCCAATGGCTCCGCCTGGGGAATGAACGGACCTGATGGCGTCTTGCTTGTTGCTACACCTATTCGAAACAGGTCGCTCTTATCGCGTGCCGGAAAGTACAGATAATAAGTGTCGTTCTTCCTGATCGCGTCCGGTGCCCACATTTGCCGTGATGCCCACGGCACGTCCTCCACACGCAGGACTTGGCCATGATCGGTGACGGCCGAGCACAGCATATTGTCCATGGAATAGACGTGGTAATCCGTCATCATGTACTGATCACCGTCCACGGATCCTGCTACGACGGGTGAGTCAATTTCGGAACTAGCTGTGCTCGAGGGTCCGACGTCGTGTGATGGATAGATGTAGATCCGTCCGTCAAAGACGCGCGCTGACGGGTCCGCAGTGTATAGGTCGTTAACCAAAGGGATCCGCTCCCTCACCGGATTAGCACAACCACTCGCCGCACCAGCAACACTCGACCCCTGTGTGCCAATTTGGGGCATTCCCGCCGTCATCAGAGTGTCGCTACCGAGATTGCCTGCGCCCCCCAGTTGACCCGCTGTGTTCCCATTACCGGCGATATTCCCACTCGCCCCGCCGACATCGCTGACACTCGATTGACCAGCACTCGCTCCTAACCCTCTGAGAGCATCGCGAACGCTGTACTCCCCTCCAGTACAAGAAGCGCCTGCGAGGAGGAGGAGAATCCCCACGTAGCAGATGGCCAAGTCCTGAGTTCGCATTGATCCTCGAATCGTGTAGGAAATTCTTCTCTCGTGCCCGCCTTCTTGACGTGGCCCGCCCAAATGGCTGGGGCATCAAGCGCTGGATACGCAGAGAGTGCGATAGGGCGCAGGCGCCACGTCCAACGCCATCCGCGCGCCGTCTGCGACTTGCGCGTCCTCATGCTTCGTCGAACTCCGCACTCACGGGGCTACGCGTATCATTTTCCAAAGACAAGACCGGGCCCCGATACGCATGTTTGTGCGCTGCGTCACGCAATTCATCATGCATCAGCGCGGTTGCCATTGCGGACCTGAAAGGCACATGCAGCGGTGCTGAAGTCTCGAGGATCATCGTGCGCCCTGGCCTGCGCTCAATGCGCTCGCTCGGATCCAAAGCTCCGAAAACACGCCCTCCTCTTGATCGAGGGCCCCTGTACCCAGGGACGTTTGTCGACCACGTTTCCAGCACCGGCCATCCACGCGCATCCGTGTCCGTGACTCACACAGATTGCTCCGACAGCATATGCACCGGCTTATCCATCCGCTCGAAAAATGGCGCCAAACATCTTCCGCTGCGCTCAAGATCCGGTGAATTCGTACAGCAACGTGTAGCAGAACGGGGCGGCTTCACCGTTTGTTCGCAATGGCTCATAACGCCAACGCGCCACGGCCTTGGAGATTTGGACGTCCAGAGCCGGGTTGGCCGACGCTAAGATATCGACCTTCGAGACCGATCCCGTCGAGGTGACGCAGATGTGCACCCGGGTGGACCACGAGTGCCCATACTGTACGAGCGCGTGCGGAATCCGCGGCTTGTATCCATCGGCACCGGGGTCGATTCGAAGTTGGCGATGGCCAATCCTCGAGCTGACGAGCACCGGAGAGCTGGGTGCTTGCGGAACGGCATTCGATGCCGCGATTGGCGCGGGTTGAACGGCGGCAGTTGCTGCAGAGGGGGATAAGACCGCCAGCTTCGCGCTAGGCTCGGACTCCGCGCTGACCTCGGGGTGACCTCCGGCTGCCGAAGCGTCGGCTGGTTCTCGTGAAGGCGCAGCAAGCACCTCGCGATTCCTGTCTCTGCTGTCAGTCGCGTCTTTA
>JBLNFG010001042.1:0-3183 GCA_050263495.1 Myxococcales bacterium
CGCAGTGTTGGGCGGAATCCTCTATGGTGCGCTCGTCGCTTGGCGGCAGGACGATATCAAACGTTTGGTCGCTTATTCGTCCGTGGCCCACATGGGGTTCGTCATGCTGGGGATCTTTGCGGCAACGCCCGCCAGCATGAGTGGGGCATTGCTCCAAATGGTCAACCACGGCGTTTCAACGGGAGCGCTATTCCTCCTGGTCGGCGTTATCTACGACCGTCGACATACGCGTCTGGTTCAGCAGTTCGGCGGTTTGGCGAAGGTGATGCCGGTCTACGCCACGCTGTTCATCGTAATAACGATGTCCAGCATCGGTGTGCCTGGCACCAACGGGTTCGTCGGCGAGTTCATGGTGATCATGGGCACCTTCGTATCCGTATCACTCGGGTCACACGCTCATGTCCAGGCAGTCGCAGCCGCATTCGGCGTCGTACTCGCTGCCGTGTACATGTTGACCATGGTGCAGAAGGTGTTCTTTGGCCCACTCAACAATCCAGCGAACAAGGACTTGCCAGACCTAAACGTGCGCGAGACGATCGCGCTGGCGCCGCTCGTTGCGCTGGTCTTCGTGATCGGATTCTTTCCGAAATTATTCCTGGATCCCATGTCAGATTCCGTCAACTCGGTCATCGAAGACTTTCGCAATGGCCGCATCGAGTACTTGAAGCAATCACCGGAGTCGGTACGGGCGGTACTGCTGCCCCGACGCGGTGGGAACCGTGAGATGGGTTACCCCGAGAAGCCGGGAGCACCGTCCCTGTTTGCTGGTCCAGTCCAAGCCAACGCAGACCAGGTTCAAGGAGCAGCGCAATGAACGCACTGATTGGCGTCGGCCCACTCCTGATAGTCGCGTTAGGAGCCATCTTGCTCATGATCGCGGAGGCCGCTGGTCACCCTCAAAGTGTCGAGGGCAGCCAAAAGTCACCGCCTGACGCTGGGTCTGGTCGCGGCGGAGAGATGGGACTGCTCGCCGGCATCGTACTGCTTGCGGGAGCCGCCGTGAGCGTGGGTGTTGCTCTCGCGCATCCCCAAGGGATCGAGGGGCCGCTGGCTCCATACCTGATGGCGGATCAGTTTTCGTGGCTGTTCTCTGGCATCATCTGTGTTGTTGGGGCGCTCTGTGCGTTCCAGGGGGCCGTGTATCTGCCCGAGCATCGCATCGATCGCAGTGAGTTCTTCCCGTTGTTGCTTTGGGCGACCATAGGCGGTTTGGCGCTGGTTTCGGCTGGTGATTTCCTGAGCCTGTTTATCGCACTAGAGACTCTATCGCTGGGGACGTACTGTCTCGCCGGGCTAAGGCGTACGGCGCGTTCCTTCGAAGCGGCGCTCAAGTACTTCCTATTGGGCAGTTTTGCTGCGGCGCTACTTCTCTTCGGTGGCGCGCTGCTCTACGGTGCGACGGGTCACACGGACTTTATCGGTATCGGCGCCGCAATCAGCGGAGGCCTAGACAGCGCGAGGTCCGGAATGGTGCTGTTTGGCACGGCACTGGTGCTGGTTGGGTTGATGTTCAAGGTAGCCGTGGTTCCTTTCCACGCTTGGACGCCAGATGCTTACGAGGGTGCTCCGACTCCGGCAACCAGCTTCATGGCGAGTGTGGTGAAGCTTGCAGCGTTCGGCGTAACGCTGCGGGTGCTGCACGCTGCGTTCGGCGGCGAGGCCTTGGCGAATTGGGGTGCAGGCTGGCCGCCAATCTTGGCGGCCTTGGCGGTGATTACCATGACCTTTGCCAACGTCGTGGCTGGGCGGCAGTCGTCGGTAAAGCGCATGTTGGCCTATTCGTCGATTGCGCATGCCGGTTACGCCTTGGTCGGCGTCGTTGCCACGCTGCGCTCCAGTGATGCCCAGGCAAGCGTCATTGCGTACCTCCTCACCTATGCCATCTCGACGGTCGGCGCATTCGGCGCATTGATGCTCGCCGGATCGTATCAACGGGAAGCGACCAGCTACGAAGACCTCGCCGGGCTGGGTCGTCGCTATCCAGCACCCGCGCTCGCCTTCTCGCTCTTTCTGCTATCGCTCGCAGGCATACCCGGCACGGCAGGTTTCTTCGGAAAGCTATTCGTGTTCAAGGCCGCCATGGAAGCGGACTTGGCTCTCCTCGTGGTAATTGCGCTCGTGAACAGCCTGATCGGGGCCTACTACTACCTGAAGGTCATGGTCTTCATGTACATGCGGGATCCGGAGCCTGAGGCTCAAATAGCGACACCTCTGCGTTCGCCGATGATGACCGTCGCTTTGGTGTTCGCAGCCGGTTTGGTGCTTTGGATCGGCGTGCTGCCATCCACCACGGTGGAAGTCGTTCAAGCGGCAGTGCTGCGCCGATAAAACCCATCGAGCACGTCGCGCTGGCGGCGTGCTCATCGTATGGCTCGACGTTTCGACGGGAGGTCGTCGGGACTCAGAGTTCGACCCGGAACTGCGCCGCGTCGGATGATTGTTGGTCGCCCAGAGCAGGCTTGTAGGTGAGCGTCACCGAATCGAGCGTGGCTGGCAGCTCGAAGGGAACGAACCCACGAACGCTAGCGGCTGGCTCGAGTATCCGCGACGGCAGGATGTTTCCGCACTCAGCGAGGTTCGTCGTGTAGTCGAATCCCTGATCGTCTTTGAGCGTTGCGTAAAAGGGATTTGCTGGAAATCGCTTCGAGCTAGTGTTCGTAATCTCGAGCTCCCCGGCCCAACTGCGCATGGGGGCTCGGGCAGCTCCGGTGGTTGGTTTCCCACAGTCACGTTGAGACACGAAACGGACTCGGAGCATTGGTAAGGCGACGGTGTCGCCCAGCGCCAGCAGCGACTGAACGCCGCTGGTCGTCGGAGCGCTGGCGTCGGGATCCGAGCTCAGCTGGGTCGCTCTTGGTTGACACGCCAAGAGCCAGACCGTCACCAGCTGCAAGGAGAAGCGAGAAACGGGACCGCCCCACCACTCTGAGACCGAAGCCCGCACTGGCCCCATCGTTCCCGCGCGCACGGCGAACACGTCGGAGCTGTGCGCGACTAGGGTTTCGCGCAGCGCGCTAATAGGGCGGACACTCCGTGCTGCCATGGACTCCGTCGCGATCTAGCACCGTGGCTGTGCCACGGGTTTGGAATGAACGCCGAACTCAGCCGCGGCGTCGATTCGGCAACTCTGTTGGCATTCCCTTGGCCACGCTTGCGCCAACCGGCCTTTTGGTTCGATTGATC
>JBLNFG010001043.1:0-3469 GCA_050263495.1 Myxococcales bacterium
CGCAATGTCCTTGAACGGCAAAGGACCCGGAATCTACATGTCCCTCGACTCCAAATTGCGTATTGAAGCGGTATCCGGCACGAAGCCCTAGCGACCATCCGAGATCGTAATCGGAGGCAGCGACGAACCCCGCAGGCTGTCCACGGGGCACAAGGATTGAGGCTCCGAGCAAGCCGTAGTATCCGCGTGGTGTGCGCTTGGTTGCACCGGCCTGACCGGGGCCAGCAGCGACCGTTTCGGTCGGATCGGTCCGTTCACCCAGGGTACCCCGCACGGAAAGTGTCTCCCCAACTTCGACCTCGATCTCTTCTTCATAAGGTTCGAATCCTTCCCGGTAGATTTGGACGAAATGACGTCCAGGTTCGAGCCGTCCGCGCCATTGAGCAAACGCCACTGGACGCCCATCGATCGCAATCGCGGTGTGCGGATCAGGCGCGAGAATAGCGACGGTCCCCGTCGTCTCGGTCAAGCGGAGCGATACCGGGACGTCGACGTGTCCGCCAGCGACACGAAAGCTGCGCGACCCAGGGGCGAACCCGTCCGCCTCGGCAGTCACCACATGTTCACCGACGTCGATCAAAATCGGGTTGCGCAACACCTCGGGCGAAAGGACATGTCCGTCTAGCGTAATCTTCGCGTTCGCTGGCTGTACCGAGACGCGCACTGAACCAATCAGGTTTGCGAGTTCCCGGATGGCGTCATCAACCGCGGTCTGATCGGCTGGCTCCAGTTCGCCTAAATGATCCCTCTTGAGTCGAATCAGCGACTCTCGCCCATCGGAGTAGCGATAGAGCTGCTTCTGGCACAGCGCGACATTTTGAAGGGCGGATGCTGACGGATACTGTCGATACGCCGCCTCGAATTCGGCTAAGGCCGCCTGGAAGTTGCGATCCTCAAACAGGTTGACTCCGTTGTCGAAATGGCGGCGGCTGTCCGCTTTTGCGTTCGAATCAACTGCCGGGTTCGGGTCTGTAGGGGCTGTATCAGGTGTCTGCTTCGAAGCTTGGTTCGCCCAGCACGGCACACTCAGGCAGGCGATGGTGAGGTGCGCCAAGGCAAACAGCCGCATGGGGCGGATGGTGGCACATTCCAGGCCAAGAATGCCACCACCAGCGTGGAATCAGAGAGCGGCGCGCCAGTGTTGCTCAGCCTCCACGGGGTTCAGGGCATCGAACGGCGCAACCTGAGACCAGCTGCAACGCCCGGCGGTACGGTGTTGCCGGTTGGGGCGTGTGAGGGATAGGGCTCCTGTCGCTGTGGGAATTGTCGGGGGCCCGCACTGTTCGGTGCTCTGGTGGGTGTCGCTGGTGAGGGCTCCGTGGCAGCCATCGCTTCCATCGCGTTCGGCCCTGTCGCAACGGTCGCTGGAATGTCGTGCGATAGAGCCGGTGGAGACACTCTGGCCGTTTGCTCCGATCGCGGCTCTGCGCTGTGTAGCGGTTCACCCCTCGAAGCTTCTTTGCCAGCGGTACTCCTGAGCCGAACAACAAGAACGACTGAAACCGCAACGGCAAACAGGAGAGCGACGACTGTGCCGACCCGACGCCATTGAGTTCTTGGGAATTGCCCGGTGCCAAGAGATGAGCTGGGTACTGTATCGAAGCGCGGCTGCGGACGCGGCTCGGCAGCGCTATCGAGCAGAGAACGGCTCAAATTAGGTACAGCGTCGCTGAGCGCATCCAAAAACTGCCTCGCCGATTGGAAGCGAAGGGCGGGGTCGCGCGCTAAAGCGCGCGCCACTACTCGGGCTAGAGGCTCGGATACTAGGGGCGCGTGCAGTCGCACGTCGTCCGCGTCACGTGTGCAGATTTCGAACAGAGTCGCCTCATAGGTTCGGCCACGATGGGGAACTCGCCCTGTCAAGGCTTCGAACAAGATCGCGCCCACGCTGTACAAGTCCGACCGAACGTCGATTGTGGCGTCTCCCTTTGCCTGTTCTGGCGACATATACGAGGCAGTGCCAAGAACCACGCCCGTGCGCGTGACGTTGGTATGTGGCGGGTCGAGACTCACCTGCTTGGAAATGCCAAAATCCAAGACTTTCACGTAAGGCTCTTCGGCCTCGTAGCGGCACAGAAATATGTTTTCGGGCTTCAGATCGCGATGAATGATTTGGGCCTGATGCGTATGGATGAGGGCCCGCAAAACCTGGGCGAGAATGGTTGTGGCCTGTTCGGGAACCAAACGCCCTTCATGCACGAAGAGTTGGCGCAAGTCGCAGCCGTCGAGGAGCTCCATCACCAGATAGGGCGAGCCATCGGCTGCCTTGCCCCAATCGAATACGTGAACGACGTGCGGACTCTCGATGCGACTAGCGGCTATCGCTTCACGCCGAAAGCGCTCAAAAGACGAGGGATCGCTGGCGATGCGTGCGTCTAACCTTTTGACCGCCACGCGCTTTCCAAGCTCGAGATGGTGGCCGCGGTAGATGACCCCCATCCCGCCTTGACCAATTCTGGCGTCGATCCGGTAACGTTCGCCGACCACCAGTGAAATCCACGGGTCGTCCTCAGACGCGTTCGGTTCCAACTGATCAGTGCCCGACATACCCTGCCGCTCTGCTTTAGTAGCGCGATTCCATCGAAAAGGATGGGTTCTTCGGACCAGCCGATACGGTGAATCGGTTTACTAGCCTGTTTCTTTGGATGTATACCCAAACCCCCACTCGTCCCGCGAATAGCTAGTGCCCTCGTTTCATGAGATTGGGTGCAGCCTAACACGACATGCTGGTTTGAGGGCGGCTGCGGCGCAAAACGACAAAAGCCCCACTCCATGAGCCCGATACGGGACCATGAAGTAGGGCGGTGTAGCTCTTCGGACCGAAGCTGCTTTAGCTGGTCGCGAGCTTGCTCAGATGCGACTGGATCCGAGACGTGGTGCGGGAAGCTGAGCGATCGGGAAGCACCCCCTTGGATGCTGCGCGGGCCAAGAGCTTGCTCGCTTTTGCCACGGCTTCACCGGCGGCTGCTTTGTCGCCGGCCGCGATCGCCACTCGAGCTTTTTTCACCGCCGTGCGCACGGTGCTAGTCACGCTGCTGTTGCGAGCGGTACGCTTGATTCGCTGACGATTTCGCTTTTCTGCAGAGGGATGATTGGCCATCGACGTCTTTCCTGAGCAATAAAAATTACGGTTTCTTCGCGTCAGCCGCGGCGGGGTTGTATCCCTCAGGGTGAATCGGGAACGCCATCGTCCCCCTGCGAACAAGAGCCTTCTTATTGGCTTTGCCCGCAGTCTTTTTGCGGATGAGTCTTCGGCGATCTGACTGGCAGGTGAGCGAAACCATTATCGGAAACCTCGAAATTAGGGATTTTCCCGTTAGCGAGGGGCGGAATATGAAAGAGCTTCGGCCGATTGTCAACGCGGGACATTGTGATTTGTGCGGCCGGGAGGCCCTCACGGGCGCAACGCGCGCTCGAGCAAGCGAATTTGCCTAGTTTTTTGGCAAAGACAGATTTCGCGTGACTTCAA
>JBLNFG010001044.1:0-4485 GCA_050263495.1 Myxococcales bacterium
TTGGGAGCACATCACGAATCCAGCCGAGACCCTAGGCTACCTTCTTCGCATGCTGTCTCCAGGAGGGCGGCTAATCGTTGCGTCCCCGAGATACGACTTTCCATTCTACATCCCCCCTTCTGCCAGGCACTACACTAGCTACGAGCAGGTCATGCTCACTTTGTGGCTGACTTGGAAGCGTTTGCAGGCCATATGGTGCGAGGACGCGAGGTTTTTGATTCATCTGGACCCGGCCGTACTCCGTTCACCTTGGTATCGCGACGCCGATGCCGTCCATTGGGTATCGCGGTGGGACATCCGACGTGCGTTGCCACCTGGCTACGGCGCGCGCTGGCTTCAACCCCAATGTCGAGCAAACATACGGCAGCGGCTCTTCTTCGAGTTCATGCTGCTGTTCGTTGAGGTTTCCCGGACACCTACGGGAGCGAGTAAGCTCCAGGAGTCCGAACCATGGCAAAGCGATCCAAGAAGTACACCGAGGAGTTCAAGCGTGATTCCGTATGCTTGATGAAGAACCGGGGCATGCTCACATCGGGATGTGCATGATATTGGCGGCCCGCACTTGATTGGGGCGATCATCTCCAGGTTTCGCAACAAGTACGGGTAGACCCGGTAGCTGCTTTGACTTGCGCTTACGCCGCCCAGTTGGCCGTACTTGTTGTCTCCCGGAAATCCTGCGAACGCGCGGCAGCGGCCATCCCACTACTGCTCCCATGGCGGGAGAGGGACGCTTCCGACTCCAAAGAGAAGGGCCTCAACTACCTGATCAAGATACCGCGCCATGGCGGGCCCCTGAACGCACCGAGCCCAGTTGGCTAGCTGCACCCTGTCTTGAGCGGCTCGGGGACCGTTCTCGATAATCACCGCCAAGCGTCTTCTTAGGTCGGAGGCGTCGCCAGACCGAAACGTGAACCCCTGCTCCGCTCCCCGAATCAAGGCTGCGGAACCACACGCATCGGACACCACTACTCGAGCACCGTGGCTCAACGCTTCGCCCACGACCGCTCCCCAACCGTCGTGACGGCTGGGGAGAATCAAAGCGTCGCTCATCCGCAAGTAGCTCATCGCTGAGTCGTTGGCGAGCGACCCGTGCCAGTCAATGCGCTCGGCAAGCCCGGCTTGGTCCGCATGCGCCCGGAGCGAATCCCGTTCCGGTCCATCACCAATCACCTGCAGTCGCCACCGACCAGGCAGATTCGTGAGGGCCTGGAGCAGCAGGTCTACGCGCTTACGGCGAATCAGGGAGCCAACGAAGGTAAGCCGAACCGTGTCACATTGCGTTCGGTTGGCGTCCGACTGCTCGAGAACGTGGCCCTCATCAACCGGGTACGCGAATTCTCGGACTCTAGCCGCTGGAAACCCGACACGAACGAACCATCTGACACCGACGCCACCCATCCCAAGGAGCAAGAGCGGCTGCCTGGCTAAACTGCGGGCTCGCATGGAGTAGTAGATTCGTCGAGGAATCGACAACCAGTCACCAATCTCTCCCGCCTCGGACACTACGACCGTTGGCCGCCCTCGCAATCCGTTCCATTCTAGTATTGTCCTCGCGGCAGCGCATTCCCGCCCTAGACCGGAAACGACGTTGACCGCCTCGGGTGGCTGGTGGTGAAGAACACGTCGGATTTCCTGGGCGTCACCACTTTGCCGTATGCGCACGTTTGCGTGACTCGGCGTCGGGCACCCCATCGCTGCCCGCATAGGAGAATCCATTCTGTCCAGAAACAGATGAACGTCATTGTCAATCGCGAGCCCACGCAGGTGCGCAGACTGGTGATGACTGGGCATGCTATGCCAGAAATAGTACGCTTTCCTCATTTGAATTCGCGCGGTTCTTGCCGCGCAGCTTTTACGCTTCTGCTGCTACTGGGGCAAGTCGATCTTGAGCATATCCACTCGGGATGTGCAGTTTCCGCGTCAGCTGCGCAAGAAAACCTTACCCGTTGCGCGCTCAACGGGACGCGGAGTATGACTTGATTCGGACCCGACCCACGCAGCTGGCAACCGGGTTCCGTCATGGGATTGGCCCGAAGGTCCGGGTTTGATGTAGGACATACGTTTTGGGGTGCGCGACGGAGGACAGAGTAAAGCACCCACGGCACAGCCCTGTCTCTTGATCTCAGGTCAGTAGCTCCCCTGGGCTAGGTTCCACAACCCTCCACTAGGCTGTCCAGCTTCATCCAGCGTGGCCAGAGAGTCGTCTGTCAGTCCCTGTTGTGCCGTGCAATCTCCATAGATGCCCCCCCAACTATGTGGCGGGCCGGAATAACGCTCGGCACCTTCTCCGGCGACAGTCGTTCCGCCACCGCCTCGGCCATGGTCTCCGTCAATGGGACACAGACTTCAACCGTAGATTTCGCGGCTCTGGGAAGTCAATCGTCCATCCCGTTCGTGAAGAGGTGCCTACTATCGACTCATTCTACTTGCGAACCGCGCGCGGCAATTGGGGCTGTCATCGTGGGGTCGGGTGACGCCGCAAAAGTGCCCTCGATCAATTGCTCCCTCGGGGCCGCTGTGATAACCGGCAACTCTGTCGAGGGAGGTCGGGAAGACGCGTGAACCGCCGCCCTACTGCTCCTGCGTCCGGCCTTTCCTGCGCGCAGCTTTGGCGGCTTTCCCTCGCACTGAGGCTCTAGATGACTCACAAGCCGAGATCCGTCACCGATCCATCGTGCAAGGCTTCGCTTGAGCTCCGTCGATACCTGTTCGAGCAGTCGGCAGTGTTTACGCGCGCCGCCCATGCGCTCGTGGCCGCCGTCGACGCTACGGCGTCTCTGGTCGCCATGCACGCCGCGCTCAGCGCGCATCAACTTGTCGGCACCTACGAACTGGCCGATTGGTTTGAAGAGTCAACGGTGCGTCGGAGGATGCCGACGAAGCCTGGCGATCCTGATGAGTGAGCGGTCGCACCACTGACGCTCCCACGCGGCTGCACGTACGCCGCGCGCGTCGACTCTAGTCCTGCCCCCTGCCAACCGTCACGCACGCCTGGCGAAAGGACACGCCCATCACGATGTGGGCCGCGCATCATCGACCAGGTGTTGCGCGGCTTGACGAGGATGGGGCCCGCCTCCGTGGCGTGCGCGTTTCGCACCACGACCCACCGCCGAGCGACGTGGGCCACCGCACATTCCATCGTCTTCGGCTCGCTATCCTTCGTGGCCGCGACGAACAAACCATCCAGGACTCGGTCTCGTTCGGCATCACTTGTAACCCGCCGATCCACCACAGCCCCGCGTTGCTGGGTTTGACCCAATCCCGCCCCTCTCCGTCCCTGCATCAACTACAGGGACAGGGAATCTCGAGCCGATGGTCGAGTGCTGATGCTTCGCGTGGCTTGACCCGACGCGCTACCTCATTCGATCACGATTGTAGGAGGACCACTGGGCCCGCGTGTCCCATTCCCCAACTCGCCATTGACGTTGTAGCCCCAGCAGGATACTTCGCCGCCGCCAAGTATGGCGCAGGTGTGGTTGGCTCCAGCCGAAATCGCAGTGGCCCCCGAAAGCCCGCCGACATTGATCGGCTTGTTGCTTTGCGTTGGGTTAGCGCTTCCTAGTTGCCCGTACTGGTTGTCCCCCCAACACCACACCGTGCTATCGGTACGCACTGCGCACGTGTGAGCGTTTCCGGCAGAGACCGAGGTCACCTCCGACAAATTCTGCACTAACGCCGCGGGCTGAACTGGGTCAATTCCGCTACCGAGTTGACCCTTACTGTTTGAGCCCCAGCACAGCACGAGCCTCTCAGCCGTCAGCGCGCAAGCGTGGCATCCGGTATGGCCCACCGAAACGGCGGTGGCGTTTGAGACTCCGTCGATTATTGCCGGGGTACTGCTATCCAATTCCGTTATTGAAGTGTTTCCAAAGACTCCGCTGCAGTTCCTACCCCAACAGGCAACCGACCCGTCGCTATGGCTGGAGCACGTAGCAGCCTGAAGTTCTGTATAATCAGCTCCGCCAATCGACACCGTGTTGACGTTTTGGCTCACCACTGCGGGCGCCCGAAGAATCGTTAGGCGACCATCTTCATCTCCCAACATTCCCCAACACTGCAGCGAGCCATCATTGACAATGATGCAGTTCTGTGCGCCACCAGCAGTAAGGAATAGTGGACGATCGTTCACTTGGATTGAAACCGGTGTCAGGTTCGCCAGGTAACCGGGTCCAAACACTGTGTCTACCATGCTTTCCTCTCCTGCCTGGCCGTATGCTGTGCTTCCCCAACATTCTACGCCGCCGTCTTGCGTCAAGGCGCACGAGTGAGCCGCACCAGTAGCGACGGAAACTGCGTGAAAGTATCCGTTCACGACGACTGGGTTAGCGCTGCTGATGCCGTTGCCATTTCCCAGTTGGCCTGCGAAGTTCACACCCCAACACACTACGGTACCGTCGAGTCTCACGGCACACGTATGCGCGCCATATCCAATCTGGGGCAGTATCAAGTTCCCATCTTCGCTTGCGGAAATTGCCACGGCAAGAA
>JBLNFG010001045.1:0-4028 GCA_050263495.1 Myxococcales bacterium
GCGAAGGAAGGTGAGAAGCATGAGTAACGACGTGATTCTGCAGGCACGTAACGTGGCCAAAGTCTACGAGCGAGGAGGCCAAAGCGTTAATGTGCTCAATTCAATTACCCTCGACGTTCCACGGGGCGACTACGTCGCGCTGATGGGACCCTCGGGTTCTGGTAAGACCACGCTTCTCAACATCATCGGTGGGCTCGATAGCCCGACTTCAGGGAGCGTGGTTGTGGATGGGACCGATATCTCCGCTCTATCCGACCAGGGCCTCGCAGCCTGGCGTTCCGCCAACATTGGCTTCATTTTCCAGCAATACAACCTCCTGCCCGTGCTCACGGCACTGGAGAACGTGGAATTCCCGCTCTTGCTCTTCAAGATGGGAAAGCAAGAGCGTCGCAGGCGAGCGCTGGCAGCGCTCGAGCTCGTTGGACTCGCTGCTCGGGCTCACCACTTTCCTCGTCAGATGAGCGGAGGTGAAGAGCAGCGAACATCCATTGCACGAGCCATGGTGACCGATCCAAAACTCATCATTGCCGACGAACCAACGGGCAACTTGGACGCAGCCGCTGCGGCGAACATCCTGGATCTGATCGAACGGCTCAATCGAGATCTGAAGAAAACCATCCTCATGGTTACGCACGATCCGAACGCCGGCAAGCGCGCTAAGCGGCTTGCCCGCTTGTACAAGGGCGATCTCAGTACTGACCCAAGCACGGAGGCTGCAGCATGAAATTCTTTCCGTTCATTCTGAAGAACATCATGCGGAACCGTCGACGGACTGGATTGATGGCCGCCGGAATTGCCGTTGCCGTATTCGTCATCTCGGCGCTCCTGACGGTCGAAGCTGGATTTGGATCGCTCATTGGCTCCGCCGAGGACACCCTGCTCAATGTCCGTGAGAAAGGGATCGCCTGCCCGGTCACTAGCCGAGTACTCGACAGCTATCTCGCCAGTATCAGACACAATCCCCTAGTTAGAAGTGCGACCGGCGTCCTACGCGGAATGTACACCTACAAGAGCAAGGAAAATTTGGTGGTGGTAAGTGGCGTCGACTACGCCGAGTTTCGCGACCTCAAGGCGGTTCGTCTACTCCAGGGCTCTGAAGAGGCATTCCTTGCGCGTCCGGATGCTGCGTTGGTGGGACTCCCACTGATCACGAAGCATGGCTGGCAAGTGGGGCAAACGGTGTCTCTCGAACAAGGCGGCGGAGTTTCGTTCAACGTCGCGGGCGTCTTCGCATCATCGGACAAGACATCGAGAATGGCGTCTTGGCGCACAAGGATTATCTCGCGAAGCTGCAACGCGACGAGGGCAAGAGCACTTACATGGTTGTTGGACTGAAGAATCCAACCGCTTCCCCTACCGTGAGTATGGCCATCGATTCGGAATTCCGGAATCACCCTAAGCCAACGAAGACCGAGTCAGAGCGGGCAGCTCGCGAGCGCGAGCTATCTGACTTCATTCAAATTCGGCACATGCTTGGGCTAATGGTATTGGCCGCGATCGCTGTTAGCATTTTCGGTGCGGCCAATAGCGTGTCGATGTCTGTTCGAGAGCGAACCAGAGAAGTTGGGATCCTGCGCAGTCTCGGGCTACGAAGATGGCACATTCTCGGCCTAGTCATCGGGGAGTCGATCCTGATTGCGCTGATCGGCGGTGCGATAGGCATCGGACTGTCTCTGCTCTTGTTATCAACGGACAGGCTCGTAGCAGTAATTGTGCTTTCTCTTCAACCTACCACGCTTCTACTCGCCGCTGCGGTATCCATCGTGATTGGCTTCATTGGTGCGGTTTTGCCGGCAGTTCGTGCAACGAAGCTATCTATCGTCGACGCCCTTAGGCTTGCGGATTAGTGCCGCTCGCCCAAAGTCGGGGCCTTTTGGCGCCGCCGCGCGGGGCGGCTGCGCCGCCGCGGCCCTCCTCGCTTTCTCGGGGTTTCACCCCGAACTCAGCACCCGCTCCGCGGCCGCCTAGTGCCGCCATGGAGTCACAACAAATTCCGGCGCTGCTTTCGGCGAGCGGCACCAGTGAGGACACTGTGGCTATTCCAATTTCATACAACATTCGCAGCTTACTACAGCGCAAATCCAGGACTATCCTGACTGTGCTGGGCATTGCTTCCGTCATCTCCATTTTCGTGGCAATGGTTTCATTTTCGCGGAGCGTGGCATCGACCTTTGCCCGTGCAGGTGCGCCCGACAACGTAATCGTGTTGCAGAAGAGCGCATTTAGTCTGTCACTGTCATCATTGCCAATGAACGCTAGGAACGTGATTCCGTACCTCGACCATATTCGCCACCAGGGTGAGACGGCGCTTGCCTCTCCGGAGCTTGCGGTCGAGCCGTGGGTTACCATCCCGGGTAAGGCCGGTGAGATCTTCATGGTTGCTCGTGGCATCGAGCCCGTATTCTTCGATGTCGTGGAACAGGTCAAGGTGACGCAGGGGTCGCGCGAGCTTCGAGGCAATAGGCTCCTACTCGGGCCCGCGGCACGTCACAAGCTTGGAGATCTGGGCGTCGGTGATTCAATTATCTTCCTCGGTGAACACTGGACTGTCGGGGGACTATTTGAAGCCGAAGGCAGTAGTCTGGAATTCTCGATGTTGACTGATCTCTCCGATCTCATGCGGGCGGCTCAGCGTGACGAGCTTTCCGCCTTTACACTCAAGGCTTCGAGCGCGGGCGAAGTCGCACCGCTCGTTCAGCTCCTGGAGGCTGACCGTCGCGTGCTCGTTACTGCACTGCCTGAGAAGGACTACTACGTCTCCTCGGGAAAGATGTTCGCGATGTTGCCGCAGCTCGGACTTCTGATCTCGTACATTGTCCTGCTCGGTGCCATTTTCGGCGGCATGAACACCATGTACACGGCGGTTGCCGGCAGGACGAGGGAGATCGGTACCGCGCGCGCTCTCGGTTTCAGCGGAACGAGCATCCTTGTCTCCTTTTTGCTCGAGGCTGGGCTGATCGGTGCGGCAGGGGGAGTCCTTGGCGTCGCGCTGGGATGGCTCGTCCATGGTGCACGCATCAACGTCATGACGACCAGCATCCACTTCGCGGTAACTCCTGAAGTGGCGGCAATGGGGTTCGGTCTTGCCGTGTTTGTCGGACTTCTCGGAGGCTTTGCGCCTGCGCTTCGAGCCTCGAGGCTCAGGGTCGTCGACGCGATAAAACAGGCATAAAGCCGTCCTCTGCCGCCGCAGATTGAATTTGACAATGACCAAGTACAGCCCTAATACCACTCTGCGATGAAGCGAAATCTGCAGAGGCTCGACACCCACCCGGAGCTGGGCGACTTTCTGAAGGCTGTCGCGAGCGAGACCCGGCAGAAGATTCTCTTTCTGTTCGTGGATGGCGAGCCTAAGACTGTGGGGGAGATCGCGGAGCAACTGAAGATGGTCCCGTCCACTGCCTCTGAGCACCTGACGATCATGAAGCGAGGCGGACTCGTCAGTGCGACTCGTAAGGGCAAGGAAGTCTACTATCGTCCGGACCGCGCCAAGACGTTGATGCTCTTGAAGAAGCTCACGAGCCTGCTGTCCCAATGCTGTCCGGATTAGACAACGGCACGATCGATCCAAGTACTGGTAACTCGCGTGGCTGACGGATCTCGTTGCACGCAATCGGTCCGTGCAGCAGCGACACAGCCCAACGTTGTCGCGGTATCAAGCTCATGTGGTGTGCTGCTCCCCAGCCAACGAGTAGGCGGATTTGCGTCCGATCGAGGGCACGGAAGCCGACGAGGAGCTCGCCATGCTCGGTGAGACGCCTGCGGGGTAACAAGCAAGTAGGATGCGAGTACCTTCGGCGTGGACGGTTTGCGAGTACCGACGCCATTCGGAACTCTGCGCCGAATCAGGACCTCCACGCCGCTTCTGGGTTGGCTTGTCGCGAGGTGCGCACGTGGCGCACGTCAACCACCCGTCTTCATGGTAACAGCGGACCGCGCGCCTCCGGGTTGTCGATGCCGTCAAGCAGTCATGAAAGGGCAGGTGCGCAGAAAAGGAGACCCAATGAGCGCGTGCAAAAATGCGACTG
>JBLNFG010001046.1:0-2952 GCA_050263495.1 Myxococcales bacterium
AAACGTACCCACCAAATCGATGGCGGCAGTGCGGCCCGTCGTCACCGTGGGGCGATGCATCGGAACCTGCACGGTGGGAGCATCTGCGTTGGCGCGGGAGCGCAGCGTATCGGAAACAGGCGGGCGCGGCGGTTCTACATCGACGCGCACGGTAGCGGATTGACGAAGGCCAAAAACACTGATCTCTGTCGTTCCGATCAATAGCCGATCACCGTCATAGAGCGGCACTCGCGGCCGAGACAACTTACTGCCATTGACGAACACACCGTTGGTACTGTGCAAATCTTCTAGCGACACCTGACCGTCGGGAGCCACGCTAATGCTGGCGTGCATGCGAGAGACCAGCGGGCCTTCGAGCGAGATGTCAGCATTCGGATCCCGCCCGATGCTCAACATACCCTCGGACAGCTCCCATTCCTTGCCTGCCGCGACGATTACAATCGGCGCCTTGAGTGTGGCGCGTTGCTGCTGCGGCGCGTCAGGTGACCTGGATTGAGGGGATGGCACCAGCGGTGTGTTACGACGGATTGAGCTCATGCACGATTGGCCTTCACAGATAAAAGAAGCACCTTTTTCGCGCCGTGACTAGTGCGACTTGGCCTGAAACCCCTTGCGTGAGTATTTCAGCCTTTTGTCGCGACTCCGTCGCTTGCACCGTGCCGCCCTCAGCCGAAACCACGTCGTAGCAGTGTGGCTCATGTCAGCTCGAACGGCGTGAGTAGAGCACTAAGGGGAACGTGTAGTTCGATGAGTGTCGGCACTTGGCTGAGATGGTTTCCCGAGCTCGTTCTGTGCCTTAACGCATCGGAATCAACAACACGCTCCCCGCCTAGAACTACTTCGTGCTCTATGCACCCACCAGCGGGCGAATGACGCTAAGTACGCTTTCCCGCACGGCTTCGTCGGTGAATACCGGAAGGTTCCCGGGTACGGTGGCGCTCTTGATTCCCGCTCCGGCGAGGCGTTGAATTGCCGGAAGCGCCTTGGTCTGGAACTCCGCCAAGCGCGTCCGGATCTTTTCCTCTGTGTCGTCTGAACGGTGAATCACTTTCGTGCCACACGCCGTACACGTGCCCTCTAGAGTAGGCGGCTTGAACTCGAGATGAAACACCTTGCCGCACGCCTTACTGGGGCAAATGCGGCGCCCAACGGTGCGTTTGACAATGGCTTCGTCATCGTTGTCGACGATCAGCACGAGATCGATCACCGTGCCGGTCTCCTTAGTCAACGCGAGCAAGAAATCGCTCTGCTCGGGGGTGCGCGGGTATCCGTCAAGGACTAGGCCCTTACCGCCGGCTTTACGGAATGCAGCGGCGAGCAGATCGTTTGTAATACTATCGGGCACGAATCGTCCCCGGTCCACGTACTGGGCGGCTTTGAACCCAAGCAGAGCGGCATCGGGTGCGACCCCTTTCGCCGTGGCTGCGGGGGTTAGCACCTTGAGGATTGCGGCATCGGGAGCAAACCCATTCTCGGTCCAAAGCCCCTCGACGTTTAGGCCATCTCGGATCTTGCCGAAGTGCCCGAGGTATTCTCGAAAGATATTCCCCGTCGAAAGTTGTGAAAGGCCATAGGTCGCAGCCAAAACGTCAATGCGCGGTTGCTTTCCCGCGCCACTCTTACCTGCTACAACGATATTCTGCACACTCATGGGGTCATCTCCGGCTGAAAAACCGCTCGACCCTAGTCTTAACCTGTCACCTAATCCAGCACATCGATCAAGTCGCGTCGCTTCCGCAAAAAACGCGACGTCCAAAGCGTGTTGCGACCAAGGCATGGCCGGCTTAGAGCGCCTTTCGATGCCATGTGACATGCCATCGTTGGCGAAGCCAACGGCGCTCTATCCTTAGTTTGTAGGGGCATTCGCCCCTCTTTCCTCGCTTCGCTCGTCAATTCACCCCGAAATCCGCATTCGCGGATTGCTAGAGCGGCCACACTTATTACCTGTTCCACTTCATTGACAGCCGCTCTAGTTGGACGTTGGTGAATCCAGGTAGCGGAATTTCGTCATAAATGGGTTGTCTGGCCAGGCGCTGACGGACATGCTCGCCATCCATGCCAACAGCTCGGGCCGTGTTCTGGATCGCTACGGTTGGCGCGTTTGCGCTCATAGTACGCGTGTTCTGGCTCGGACCGATTCCGGCAATCGTCCCGTTATTGGCGTTGTCCTTTTACGTAACGTTACTGAGCCTGGGCGTCGTGTTCCCGAGCTGGGGCATGTTCGCGGATGTGATTGAAGGGGCCCAGCCGGGGCGAAAGCTCGTGGCTCTCACCTTCGACGACGGTCCAAGCCAAGAGAGTACGCCGCGAGTGCTGGAAATCTTGGCGCAGCACGGCGCGAAGGCCACCTTCTTCGTGATAGGAAGGAAAGCTGAGCAAGCACCCGAGTTGGTGCGTGCAATCGTAGACGCAGGACACGAACTTGGATTGCACGGGTATACTCATTCCCGGCTCACCGCGTTCCGTTCCGAGTCTTTCATCCAATCCGATCTGACCCGCGCGCGGCAGGTGCTTGCGCCGCACGTTCAAGCAGAGATCCGCTGGTTCAGGCCTCCCATTGGTCACGTCACCGTGAGAGTGGGTCGCGTCGCAAAGCGCATGGGGCTAAACATCGTGTGTTGGACCGTGCGCGGTTTGGACGGTCTACCCGGTGTAGCACCGGCAAGAGTCGTGAAGCGCGTTCGCGGCAGGTTGAAAGACGGTGGCATTGTCGCGTTGCACGACGCGCACGAACGCAAGCAGGGCGTGCCGGCGGGGGTTGCGGCGTTAGAATCCATTCTGCAACAGATCGAGCACGAAGGCTGGCGTGCGGGCACGCTCACCGAACTGCTACAAGGCGAATAAAGCCGCGATCGAATCAGCGACGGCGACTGCGACGCAAACAGCGACGGCGACTGCGACGCAAACAGCGACGGCGACTGCGACGCAAACAGCGACGGCGACTGCGACGCA
>JBLNFG010001047.1:0-4092 GCA_050263495.1 Myxococcales bacterium
GTCGAATCCGACCGCGATATCTCGGAAGGAACCCTGCGCATCGTCGCGACCTTGCGCCTTGACGTGAAGTACGCCGAAACCTCTGGAGTCGCAAAAGCCACCAACATTTTGCTCTAGCTCGTGACTCGATCAAACCCTTGATCGGATTGCCCGCAGTAGTTGACTGAATCCGTTCGCTAATTGGGATGGCGCTCGGATGTGTTTGCCCGCGCGAAGACGGTTCGTGTGCGGGCGTGAAGGACTGTTCCATGGAGACATTGCTCGTACGCCTAAAGCCTTACGATCCACGCCGTGGCCACGTGCTGCAGCGATACACCTACGACGGCATCAAGTTCCAGCCTGAGCGTGGCTGGTACCGCGTGGAGAAGTCCGTGGCGGAATACCTGCGCACGGTTCACCAACGACCGTCGGACTCATACAGCCCGCTTGCCTTCGATGTCTGCACGGATGCGGAAGCCAAGACGCTCGAAGCCGCCGAGACAGACGAAGCCAAGGTTACGAAGAGCGCCACCGACGACCTTAGGCTTGCCCCTTCACGCACCTCTGGTGCGCTGACCACCGAGGAGCTTCCGAAGGCGAACTCCGCCTCCGACGACAAAGAGAAGCGCGGCAAGAAGGAGCGGGACTAACATGTACGCCTCGGTTGCTGATCTGCGCGGCGAAGGCGTGACGTCGACCGAGGCGTCTGATGAGCGCTTGGTGGTGCTCATCGAGGAGGCGACGCAGTTCATCGATCGCTTGACGGGCTGGTGCTTCGAGCCACGCACGATGAGCCTACGCCTCAATGGTCGTGGGTCCGGCGTACTCGAATTGCCCGTTCCGCCCATCCGCATCACTCGGCTCGTCATCAACGAGATCGAGCTACCGACCTCGCCCGAGGATGAGATCGTGTTCTGGGCGCCAATTCCGTCCTACTTCGATGGGCCGCGCCTGGTGCTCCTGCGTGGGGTCTTTCCGCGTGGCCATGCCAATGTGTTGGTCGAAGGACGGTTCGGGTATACCGAGTACGACGGCACGCCCGAGGGACGTACGCCGCTCGCCATTCGGCGGGCATGCATGCTCCTGGTGCTGCGCAGCCTTGCACCGCTGACGAGTGAAACCTCGTCGGAAGCGCGCTCCCGCTGGCGCGTTACCGAAGAGAGAACACGCGACCAGAGCTTCAAGTTGGCGTCGATCGAAGGTGGGGCGGCATTCACAGGCGATCCAGAGATTGACGCGCTCCTTGGTCCCTACGCGCGCCATTCTGCCTTGGGAGCCGCCTAATGCGTGGACGGCTGATCTTTCCCTTTCTGGCTGAGCTTTGCCGTTTGGACACGGCCGCTATGGCGGGCGTGGCCGATAGTGGCGCGGGCTCGCGCGACTCAGCCTACGATCCTGACTTCAAGGAAGCGGTGCTGGTTGACGCCGACGACGACGGCGTGGCTGAGCCCTTGCGTCGTGAGTTTCCGCCCTTGCGCACCCTCTGTCAGATCGAGCCTGAGACTCTGGACGCACTTCGGATGCTCGACGCCGGCAACGCGCCGCGTTCGCGCTTGCTGCTCGTTTTTCACTTCCGCGATCTAGAGCGGGTTGGGCTCGTCGATGTGTCGTCCGGCGAAGCGCTGATTCGCCCAAGCGATCGTCTCAACGCCATCTGCGAGCTCAGCGGCAAGCTGGTGCAATCCATCCGCACGCCGCCTGGGCTCTACGTCACCGAATCGCGACCCATCGGATTTGGCCTCTGTCGCGGTCGACCGCAGAGAAATCTCTTGCTCGTTACCTTTGAAGACCGATCACCCACACGGAGCAATCAATGAACTATTGGCCTCTCATCTTACTCACGCTGCTTGGCGCAGCGGGTTGTCGCATGCCCGACAACTGCGTGCCTCTGACCACGCGTTGCGCTGGCAATGTAGCCGAAATCTGTAACGCCAACCGCAACTGGCAAACGCAGCTCGACTGCACCCGCGTGAGCCAGCATTCGGGCACACGGTTCGTGTGCCAAGCGGTGAGCGAGCAAACCGAAGACGGCCCGATCGAGGGTCACACGTGTATGCCCGCCGGCTCAGCCGGTGCGGCCGCGGTTTCCGCCACGGCGGAGAACGGAGACGCACAGTGAGAGGACTACTTCAATCACTTCCGATCGTCGGAATCATCGCGCGGCTCGGCGAACCCCCCGATGCAGTCGTTTCGGCGTTTTGGAAGCACATGCAGTCGCACTACGGAACGAGTCTCGTCAACAAGCTAAGCAGTGTCGAGATGAACCTTCTCAGCCAGGCGCTCGACACGCTCGGCATTCTGAAGAAGGTCGAGTTTCTCGAGAACTTCACGACCACCATCGGGCGCTGCATCTACGTGCCGTTCGAGCCGGGCGTGCCGCGCGCCGGTTGGGATTTATGGAGTCAAGTCGTGATCTGTGTGCACGAGCACCAGCACGTCGAGCAGCAACGGCGCCTTGGGATCGAGTACGAAGCGCGTTATCTCGCCGATCGGGCGTCGCGCGCTGAGTTCGAGACGGAGGCCCTCCGAAGCAACCTCGAGCTTGCGTACTGGCGCACGGGCAAAATTCCCTCCACCAAGGCACTCGCGAACACGCTCTCGAACTACTGCTGCAGCGCGGGCGACATTGCGGTCGCTTCGAAACAACTCGCACTATCCGCGCTCTCGATTCGTTGCGGCGCGGTGCTGAACGAGGCTTCGAAGGTCGCGCTCGATTGGCTCGATGAGCACGCCCCTAACCTGAAGGCAAAGTAATGGCTGTCGCGCGCACCGGTGACTGGGCTCGTGCTCGTCGACTTCTCGAAGCCGGTCCAACACGGCTGCGCGCGGCGGTGGCAATAGGCCTTCAGCAAGAAGCGCACGAACTTCGGAAGCAAATCGTCCGGGGCCTGACCGATCAGGCTCCGGACGGTGCGCCCCTAAAGCCTCTATCCCCGTTGACTCTGTCTGCACGGCGCCTCACCGGCTTCAAGGGTACGAAGGCGCTGATCGTGCGCGCTGACCTGCGCAACGCGATTGCTGTCGTCGTTGACGGCGACCAGGTCTTTATCGGGGTGCCGAGAAAGGCGCGCGCTCGAGACGGCAAGTCGCTCGTGAATGTGGCGAAGGTGCAGGAGTTTGGCGGCCCGCCGGTGGTGATCCCCATCACGCCGAAGATGAGTCGGTTTCTCTGGCTACTCTTCAAAGAGGCCGGCATCACCCGCCGTTCGGGTAGTGGCAAGGGCGTGGTCGTGACGCAGACGCCAGCGCGGCCGTTCTTGAGGCCTGTCTTTGAACAGTTCCGTGTTGGCGCGAGCGAGCGCTTCCTCGAACGCGTTGCGAAGGAACTCGGCTTCGGAGGGTTGGGCTAATGGCGGTACCCACTCTCCTAAGCATCGAGCCGTCCGAGGGCCCCGCAAGCGGCGGCGACTTGGTGCGCATCACGGGACGTCAGCTTGTCTCACAGGTCGCGGTTTCCTTTGGTGGCCTGCCCGTCGCGGTCATGGCCGTGCGCGAAGAGTCGGGGCTCAGCATTGTTGACGTGCGGGTGCCGGCGCACGAGGCGGGCACGGTTGACGTAACCCTACAGAACCTCGACTCCTTGGGTGCACCGGTCAGCGGCGAGACCGCGACCCTTCCCGCTGGATACCGCTACTTACGCGCCCAACTTGCCGACGAGAGTGACCTCACCCGCGTCGTGCGCCAACTCCTGCGCGAGTTGAAGCGCCAAGTGGTCGCCAATGTCAGCACCACGGTGTCCGTCGACTACGACGACACGCCAGCCGAAGGCGTGATCGCCGCGGCGAGCGTGCCCTCAATTGTCCTGTCCGGACCGAGCTTGCGTGTGAACCGGTTCTTCTCGACCAACGAGACGCGGGAGGAAGTAGCAACGGGACCGTCTGGGCCTGAGCTTGCGCGCCGCTGCTCCCCGCTCACAGTCGATCTAGTCTTCACGCTCACGGTCACCTCCTCGCGTACCGCCGAGCTTTTGAACCTCATGGCGGCGGTTGCCACCTTCCTTCACCGCAATCGATGGGTGGAGCTCGATCGCGATCCGAACAATCCGGGTCTCGGTCGAGTGCGCTGGGAGATGTATGCCGAAGGGGAGCTGCGCACCGAGCTCGAGAACAAGGG
>JBLNFG010001048.1:0-3466 GCA_050263495.1 Myxococcales bacterium
GAAGTGCAAGGTGTGGAAGCAATTGCGTTCTCCAAGGATCAAGCCGTTGCTTGGTTGCTCCTGGAAACCAAGCATATTGCTGGTAATGGGGAGATGGTTGCGTGGCTCGCTCGAGGGTTGGTGCGCGGAGGCGAGGTATACTTCGACCCTGAACAGATGCGGAAGATCCTTCCAAGCGCGAAGGTGGATAACTTGAGCGCCGAGGCTCTAGCCATCTTTGATCGAGAGGTGTTCGTCATCGATGAGGCGAACGGACCAGCGAAAACTAGCGGGATTGCTCGGGCGCACCGTTTGACGCAGCGGGGTGCGCTCGAGACCATCGCCATGCTCCCGCTCTGCTATCGAGTCACAGACGCGACCGAACCCGACGGGCAAGGATACTTCTGGGTTACTAACGTACTGTGCAAACCCGGACCATGTGAAGCGCTCGAGGCGCTTCCGCCGGGACGTCTGGAGAGCGTCGAACAGCTCGTGCAACTGAGAATTGGTGCAGGTTCCGACGCCATCTTAGCGGGCAAAGCTCCCATCATTCGACTCAGCAATGGTGGCGCTGCGAGCAATTGGGAGGGAGTCGCTCAACTCGACGACCTAGGCTTTCTCGTCATTGCCGACAAATATCCTACCGAGGGTCAGATCTTCGGCTTCGTCCCATACCGTCCAAGCGAACTCCTGCCGGGTGAGCAAGTTGGCCACAAATGATGAGAATTCTCGCTCGGTTTACGCCAAAGATTGCGCGTGATTGAATTCTCGACCGCCATCTGTGGGCCCTCGAATCTAGCACACGGAATCGTCGTGACGTTTCCGTATGCTGCCCATTGCATTCCGGCGCAAACCGGTGGACCCTCACGTGATCTGCCCAGGGGGGCAGAAGAACGGGAGTGAACTCATGAACAAGTTGCTGCGCAGCCATCAGGCTATTCTGACCGCGGTGGGGGCCTTGCTTGGCGGAGTTGGGTGTACCGAGTTCGACCTGTATGCGGAGATTGCCGCGCACGTTGGCTCATGCGACCCCACTCCGCCCGATCCAGAGCCGGTCGATCCGAGTGATGTCTTCTACAGCCCGGATCACCTCGTCGAGGTGAAGGTTGAGATGGCCCCTGCCGACTGGGAGACGCTTCGCCATGAGGGACGGAGTCTGCTCGACGCATGGGAAGGGAAGGCGTGGGAGTACGACTACACCAAGTTCAACGGAAGCGTGACCGTCGACGGGACTCGTTACGAGAACGTCGAAGTGCGCAAGAAGGGCTTCAATGGGTCGATATCCATTCCTCGGCCGTCGCTCAAGATCGATCTCGCGAGCAGCGTTTCTAGTCAGAACCATGCCGGTATCAAGAAGCTCACGTTCAATAACAACCGCCAAGATCCGTCGAATACCCATCAGTGCATGGCGTATGGACTATTCAACAAGGCCGGAATACCAACGCCTCGATGCAACCTCGCCCATGTGGTCGTCAACGACGAGGATCTTGGCATCTACACTAATATCGAGGCGATCAATAAGCAGCTACTTTCCCGCTACTTCGATGATAATAGCGGGAATCTGTACGAGGGCGAGGCCGCGGACTTCGAGCGCGCCAGCGTCGATCGGATTGCGTTGAAGACGAACGAGAAAGTAAACGACCGGACGGATCTGGAGCCCGTGGTTGCGGCATTGGAAGGTAGTGACGAACAGCTAGTCAGTGCCCTCGGTGCCAAGATTGACCTGGACAGCTTCCGCACGTACTGGGCGATGGAAGTTCTCGTGGGACACTGGGATAGCTATTCCGGTAATGCGAACAACTACTGGATCTACGACGACCCAACCAACAAAAAATTCTACTTCATGCCTTGGGGCACGGACAGCGCCTTCGAAGGGCCGAACACGTACAATGGTCCCAACTCAAGCATTACCGTCTTCGCGAAGGGAAAGATATCCAACCGCCTGTACCGACTGCAAGAGCAGCGCGAGCTCTATCGGAAGCGCTTAGGCGAACTCAACGACACGGTTTGGGAGGAAAGGGCGCTGCTCGCCGAGGTAGACCGCGTCGCAAAGTTGGCCCCGAAGACGTCGCCGGATGTGTTGGAGAAGCAGCGAAGTATCATCCGCAATCACCCGGCGCAGCTGCGGGCTGCCTTGGCAGAGCCGGCACCAGAATGGATCGAGACGGCGAATCAGCCTGTTTCGCCCTGTAACGGGATGCGGTCAGACCTGCAGAGTGACTTCCAAACGACCTGGGGCGATCTGGCAACAATGGCTCCGGGCGTCGGCACTTTTACCTTCAATATGTCGTTGGACGGCGTGCCACTGCCACAGGCGACTTGGTTTGGTATGGCGGGAACCGATCCGACAATGGGCCCGGACTCTCTCCTGCGAATGATGGGCATCCTTCCCGATGGGCGCCTGCTTTGGTTGCAGTTCACCATGCCTGCCGTCACTGTCACCCCCGGCGTGCAACCCTTCCATGGCTTCGAGTCTTGGGGAACGCTCAGTATCATCGAGGGGCAGTCGTTTAGGTTCTTGGGTGCAGTTAGCGACGGCGCGATTACGTTCAACCAGGCTGCGACGCAACCCAACGCACCCGTCGTTGGAAGCATTGCTGGTCGCCTCCTGCAATTCGGTTGCTTGAACGAGCCAACCCAGCCCGTTACAGAACCAACGCCTGTCGAGCCAGCGCCTGTCGAGGCCGCCAATTGAAGCTGTGTTCGCTAAGGGTCGTTGAGCGCCGAGGACGAGGCGCGACGAGGATGCGCGGATTCGGCGCCGCCTAGCTCGCGATATCCTACGCAAGCCCCGAGCACGAGCGATCGGCTCGGGGCGTGTCTTATCCTTGTTCGATCTGTTACCAGGCCCGACGACATCGCGCCGAGTAACGAAGCACTGTTCGGTGCTGTAACGACCTCACCGCGTGCACCAATTACGTCTGCACTGAGGGACCATCCGTGCGTCGCGGAACGCGAAGGCCGCGTTCTAGCGCAGTTGATACAACCGTGTGATCTCCGCGGCCGTTAGGGCGCGATTGTAGATTCTGAAGTCATCGAACTCCGCATACAGGGCGTAGTAGGCATCATTAAGGGTTCGACCGAGCCAATTGGTGGTCGCTTCCCCGTAATGACTCGGCAGCACGCCAGGGGTCGACTTCGTACCTACGGAGACGCCGTCGACGTAGAGATCGACACTGCCCGCGTTCCAGCTGACGGCGACATGTTGCCACTTGCCAGCGAGGCCATTCGTGATTGGCGTGGTGGTCCATAGGTCGACAAATACGGAACCATCCGCGGTGCCGGCTAGGTGGCACCCTTGGGTCGTGGTCGATGGGTTCTCGTCTACGGGAGAGAAGTAAAACTCGTCCCTTGAGCTCGTTGCAAAATCAAAGAGGCGCCCGCCGTCTCGTGCAGGTGAGAGATCACGAATCCAGACCGCGATGGTGGTGGCTGAGATTCCGTGTAGCAGCCCCGATGGTAGTTCGATCCAGTCCGGGTTTAGTTG
>JBLNFG010001049.1:0-2610 GCA_050263495.1 Myxococcales bacterium
GACGAGCAATTCCGCTCCGATCCCGCTGCACTGGATGTCCTGACCGTCCCATCGGCGAAGCTCGGCTCAGTGCCGTTGGCGAGTGTCGTTACCGTATCTCAAACAACGGGACCCTCCACCATCAAGCGCGTCGCTCGCGCGCGGCAAGTCACCATTCTCGCCAACGCCGCGCCGGGCGTGGGGACCACGTTCGTCGAGGATCAACTCAAGAAGATTGGCGGTTCCACGCTGCCCGCGGGTTATCATTTGCTGCCCCAAGGCCAGACCAAGGAATCGTCGAAGCTCGTCTCCCAATTCGTGACGGCGATTGGGTTGTCCGTGCTGTTCATGTATCTGGTGTTGGCAGCCCAGTTCGAGTCTTGGCTGGATCCACTCGTCATCCTCTTGGTTCTCCCGCTCACGGTGCCGTTTGCGTTCTTGTCACTGCTGATCTTCAAGGAATCCATCAACCTGTTCTCTCTGCTGGGATTGTTGGTTTTGATCGGCGTGGTACAGAAGAATGCCGTATTGCAGGTGGATCACACGAAGCAGTTGCGTGCCGAAGGCAAGTCCCGGTGGGACGCCATTATCGAGGCGAACCGCGACCGTCTGCGACCGATTCTGATGACGACACTCGCCTTCGTTGCGGGCATGGTGCCCCTCGTCACGGCCAAGGGGATCGGCTCGGGCTACAGCAGAGCAATGGCTGGCATCGTCGTAGGTGGGCAGACACTGTCGCTGCTCCTTACGTTGCTGGCATCACCGGTCATCTATTCGCTGATCGACGATCTCACGAATTTCATTCGGCGCAAATTACCGCGCTCTCGCACCAAGGAAGAAACCGGTGAGGCACAACTCGACGAGGTCGCTCCATGAACGCTCTGGTCATAGTCCATCTGCTACGGTGTCAGGCAAAGGCGATCTTGGCGGCGATGCCTCAAGAGAGTCACCCCCACGCGCTCAGCAAGCGCCACCGTAAGTTCCCGCGCAGCCAGCCGCGGCTCGACGCGCTCACCGCACTGCCCGATGCGGCACTTGAACCAATCCAGGAAATACCGTGGCACAAAGTGGGCTAGGAGCTGAGAGAAGCCCAATTTCTAGCGAGGAAATCGCGCGACTGTTTCGCGGAACAGAGGAAGTGGCACAGGAAGAGCGGAAGGTCGGAAGAAATCCTTTCGCTCATCCGAACTACCTGTGCAATCGAAATAAGGTTCAGGGCTAGGCGTCTCGCTCCCCGCCGCTCAAAACACTAGACCCAGGGAAAGTCGGAAATCCAGATAGGCGGGATGCAACCATTCGTACACTTGGTAGACGGAATTGCTCCCTTTCTGCAGTTGGACTTCGAAGACTTCCTTGGCGCAATCGGATGAGGCCGCTGGGACGCGACTCGCGTCAATGCAACGTCGCTGCCGGTTCAGTTCCATTCCAAGACCGAGCGCCGTCGCGATAGTGAAAGGTCCCCATTTCGAGTGCGACCCAAGCATCCCGTAGATGCGGCGCTCCGTGTGAATGGCGGAATCCACCTCGACCCCTTGCTCAGATTTCGCGCTGTAGCGGTACCCGTAGTTCGTGTAGAAGAGACGGAGCACCGTGCCCTTGAACGGTTGGCGGTCGAGCCAAAATCCCGCGCCGAGAGAGGCTCCCGACATCGCCCCAATTCCGTTCGAGGATTGATACATGCTCGAAGGAAAAGATCCGAGGTTCATGAAAGGTGGTTGCTCGGTGGTGACGAACACTGGCACTACTTCCACTGAGATGAACTTCCACACGGCGGCTTCCAACTCGAGTCCGAGTCGACCGTAGATAATCCATTTGAGCGGATCGACGCGGATTGAGATGTCGGGAAACTCGAACGGCTTCTCGTCCGCACCCGGCGGCGGAGCGGCCTCTTGCGTCGGCGGTGGGGCGTTGTTCACGTAAGGCGAAGCTGGTGGTGGGGCATTGGCTACCGGGGCAGGGGAGGCTTGGGCAGGAGGAGGGTACGCGTAGCCAGTGGTGTTTGTCGGCTGTGGGGGAGCTGCAGCCGGCGGGGGGGCGGCGCCTGGTGGCGGTGCAGCGGGTGAGGCACCAGCGGGTGGATATTGCGGTGGGTAGGGCGCTGCTGGTGGCGGCTGAGGCTGGGAAAAAGCCGGTAATACTGCCGTCAACCAAGCAAACGCCGCGGCTGATCCGATGGGGACTTTCACCATGCCGGCAAGGATAAGCCGGCGTCGGTTGGAAGGGGAGGGGGCTTCGCCACCAACCTTCGGATTTGCTCCAGGTGAGCATCGAGGGCTAGGCTCATGCGCTGGAGAGTTCGCTACCGATGACCCTCAGAATCACTTTCGCGCCCAGCGCCGTAGAGCAAACTCGTGCGGACGCACTGGCTATCCCTGTTGTGCTTGGCTCGCTCGATTCAGACACTTCGATTGAGAGCTTGGACCGGGCTCTGGATGGCCAACTACGAAACCTGTGTAACCGCGCGGAGTTTACGGGGCGAGCCGATCAAGTCTTTGAAGTGTCCACGCTCGGGCGCTTGCCGGCCGCACGTATCATCTTGATCGGAATTGGCGAGGAGAGCGAACTCGACGAGCCGAGATTACGGCACTTAGCCGCTTTGGTAGCGCGTACCTCCAGCACTCTTGGCGTTGC
>JBLNFG010001050.1:0-7312 GCA_050263495.1 Myxococcales bacterium
GGCGCGTAATCGGTGAACTCTCGTTGTTGGCCATGAATGCCACAGCGAGACGCTCGGCTTCAGCCTTCCTTCCGAGCCCAACCAACGCTTGGACGCGGATCACGAGCGATTCCGGAAGGAGTGCGCCATGGGCGAATTCTCGTTGGTAGCGCTCAATCAACACGAGCGCGAACTCGTAATCCCGAGCACGGCACACTAAGCGCGCCTCGTCGATGAGCGCCACCTCGCGTTCCAGCGCGTTGCCCAGCGCAGAATTGGCGGGTGCCGGGGGCACGGGACCCGCGATTTCCGGAATAGCGGCCGCTAGCTTGTCGATGCTTGCCCGTTCCTGAACCACGCTTGGTACCACTGGAGGCGTCGCATTGACGCGCGGACTCGCCGTAAGCGACGGCGCCGCGTTGTGGTGTTCGTCGCGATCGCCAATGGATGCACTGACGGAGTTCGGCGAAGCATTGTCCACCCGTGCACGGGCGCGTGGAGTTGCGGGGCGCTGCACCGAAGCGACGGACGGACTTGCTTCGGTTTGCGAAAGATGTCGACTCACGACAACCGCACCCTGCACGGATAGGCCTAGTGCCAATCCAACGGCTACCCCTTTGGCGGCAATGCTGGCAATCACGCCCGACGAACCCGCCGCCGCGGTTGCAGCTGATGTGGACGCTCCCAGAGCGCCGGCACCGGAAGTCGATGCGCCAAGGCTCGTCGCCCCCGCGTCTGCCAAATGCGCCGTTACTGCGGCGGCCCCACTTGCGTGCGCAACCACGCCCGCTGCTGCAGTTACGGCCGCGATACAGCGCGCTTGCGCGCCGCTCGAGCCGTAATCGCGACGGGCAGACCCAAGCAAAGCCTGCTCGAAAGCATCCCCAGTATCACAGAGTCGACGTGGCTCATTCACGGCTTGACTCCTTTGGACTCGAGGCGTTTGCGTAGCCTGGTGGAACCCTCTTGAAATGCCTCGCGAGCGCGACGCAATCGCGAGGAGACGGTCCCCAGTTTAACGTCGAGCAGTTCCGAGATTTCGACACAGCTCATGCGTTCGATTTCGTACAACACGAACACCTCGCGCAGATCGTCAGACAGACCATCGAGCACGGTGTCGAGCAGTGCTCGACGTTGACGCTCCTGAAACAGATCATCAGGCGCGACGCCTTCCGCGTTAGCTTCAGCAATGGCGATTTCGTCGGGGGCTTCTCGCTGGCCCACGCGACGCGCACGACGCTTCTCGGCCGCAACGAGCACCGCGATACGATAGAGATATGCGCGCTCCTTGCCCGGCTCGACGCGATCCCACTTCAAGGTCGCGATCTCGAACACGCGTTGCGCGGCGTCATCCACGACATCGTGTGGCCACACCCCCAGGCGTCGCAGACTGCGCCAAATGAACTGAAATTCGGCATTCGCAACGACAGCCAGCGGCTGCCGCTCGACGTTGGGTTCTGCCGAGCCACGCTCGATTGGCGGTCCAGGGTAGGTCAAAGCAAAGGTCAACCTACTTGGTTACGTTGCAGACTGGTCCGATCGATCACCAAAAGTGCATCTCCAGACCGACATCGGCCACAAGACCAAGTTGGCTTACTTGAAAGATCTCTTCACTCGGCAGACCGCCGCCCGCTCCGAAATAGAAGCTCGGGCGCTTGAATGGCATCATCACGCCAACATCCGCGTGCAAAGCCAACCCTGACCAGACCTGCTTGCGCAAATACGCGGCTGCGCCAGCTCGACCGAGAATCGCTCGCTTTTCATAGCTAACGCCGCTGACCTGACCGACGCCCGAGTACTGACCGACATCGAACAGGGCACACGCACCGACGGTGGAAAGCTGTTGTGCATTCCAGCCGTGACAGACATCGATACGTACGCTGGTCCACGTGAGCTCTGCTTCGCGAGGCCCTGCTCGTACGATGGGATCACTTTGCACCCGTGCCAGACTGAGCCGCAAGACTTCCTGGAAGCCAGGAATTAGCTGATGAAGAGTGAGTAATGCGCCAAACCTCCCACCGAATCGAACGAACTCGGGCGTCACCAACCCGTCGCTGAGCAACGCCACCCATGGTCCAAGGGTAAAGGACTTGATCGGTCGCTCTCTGGAGATCGGCTTTGAGGGTTGGATCGAAGGGGGTGTGACAATCGTGCTCTGTTCGGTCTTTGCAGCCGCTGTGGACGCTCGCGTTGCCGGCTGCTCTTGAATCGATGCTGGCGACTGCTCCACTGCGGCGTGCTGTTCGTCTTCGAGCAACAACGCGCCCATTAACGCAAGGGCCTGAACAACCTGCTCACAACTCTCGTTTCGCACCTGTCGCGCTGCGGTGAATTCAGCGTCAGCAAGCGCGACGCTCCCCACGTACGCGCTATCCACGTACTCGATGCTGACCCGCAGACTCTTGTCAGAACGCGGAGCACGGAACAACATGCGCCGCAACAATTCTTCAGCAAAGACTTCGCGGGCGGGGCATCCGATTGCAGGACGATACGCGAGCCCAGGCACGTCAGCCGCGACCGCCGGCGCAGATATCGAGAGCCCGATGGAAGTGACGCCAATCACCCAACGTATTCGGGACGACACTGTTTGCGCTCGGAATGCCAGGTGGAGCAAAGCGGGACTCTCGATGGCGAGAGATACCCTGGCGGACTTGACGCGGCAAGGGACTGGTGTGGCGTCGCGGGTGAAACGAAAGCCTAGAGCCGCGCATTCTCACCTAGACACCCCTCACCTAACCCTGTACACACTTGCTGGCGTATGGCGCTCTGCGACGTTTCTCGGCTCGATCGGTTCGGTGTTCACGAAGCAAAATCTTTCCGACAGCGACTGCTTGCCGTTGGCGTAACCGCGAGGTCGCTGCACGCAATCACGCAGGTAGGCGAAAACCTCGCCGATGTACTGCGCGGTCCTATTCGCCGTTGGCATCTGCGGCGCGTGGCTGCGCCGCTCGGGCCGATCCTACGGTGTTTCTTCTTCGGTGATGGCGTGCCCGAGTCGGAGTTACGAGCTGCGCTCGACTCCGCTCCGTTATTCGACGTCCTCGTGGATGCTGGAGTTTTAATTGAGGCAGGGGAGCATTGGGTGTCTCCCTTTCGTCTCAATCTCGTCAACGATCTCTTCATTTTCACGGACGATCTAACGCAAGGGCAAGAGGCGGTCATGGGGGCCGGAGCAACGACGGCCGGGTTGATTCAGGCGGCATGGCCCAACAAGCGGGTCGCTAGTGTGCTCGACGTGGGGTGCGGTGCTGGCACGGCGGCGCTCTTGATGTCGAGCGTGGCTGAGCGCGCAGTGGGCGTGGATATCAGTCAACGCGCGCTCGCGGTCAGTGCCTTAAACGCAAGAATGGCTGGGTTGCTCGGGGTCGAGTTCGTTCGCTCCGATCTCTTCTCGGCCGTATCACACCGGCAGTTCGATGTGATCGTTTCCCAGCCGCCTTTTGTTTCTTGCCCCGCGGGAACGGCCAACGTCACTTTCTTGCACGGGGGCGCGCGCGGGGACGAACTGGCACTTCGCCTGCTCGCCGAAGTTCCGCCGCGGCTAGCCCCTGGGGGTCGCGGGGTGTTTCTCGTCGATTGGCCCACGTACGACGACGTGGCTCCCACCGATCGGATCCGCACGGCTATTGGTGAGGCCGCTCTCGACGTGCTCGTTCTGTTAGCGACACCCAAGAACCTCGACGAACACGTGACGTACTACGGAAGCATGATGGCCCCACGGCTTGGGCCGGAGTTCGAGGACTACGTCTTGGTACATCGCGAGCATCTGGAACAAATGGGGATCCGTGAGCTGCGAATGGCGCTCATCGTCCTGCGCCGCACCGAAGGCAAACCTTGGACGCGCCTCGTCCCGGTTCGGTCCATGGCGCAAATAGAGCCGACCAGTGCGCAAATCGATCGAATCTTGGCTGTGCAGGATCTGCTGGAAGCCGGGGAACAGGCGCTCCTGCAGTCGTCGCTCGCAGTGCCCCCCGGGACCCGATTCGTGGAGCGCGACCAAAACAGCTTGAGAGTAGAACTTCCAGACTCGCGACTCGTTGCCCCAGTGGTAACGTCGCGCGCTGGAGCGGACCTACTCATGGAAGTAGATCGCGCGAAGAGCGTGGCAGACGCCGTACAATCGATGTTTCAGCGACTACCACAGCTCCACGCGAAGGGGGCTGCCCCTGTGCTTGCAGGAATCCGCGGCGCCCTGCAGTCCGGGTTATTGGAGCTCAAAGAGCCAAGCGCGTCAGCAAACGCGGATACTACATTCTAGAGCGAACGTATCAGGCAAGTTGGTCCAGAGTGGCTGCCCAGCCCAGCGGCGCGCACAGACTCGGATTCACGCGAGTACACTTGGTATACATCGAGTGTGGTCTTGCCCGCGTGCTCGGTAAAGCTAACAGTCGTGTTTACCTCGAGGTCTCGTTTCAGTGGCCGTTAACACTTTGTTACATTTGGGACATATTTGGGAGAAAGCCTGAGCTCAGGCTGCGTGCATGCGACGGCGCATGTTGATCTGGTTTGGCGTCCTCGGGCTCGCGATTCCGCTGGCATGGTTGGGGCGCGCAAACGTCCTCGGCGAGAAAGCGGATGGCCCCGCGAGCGACGTGGTGCGCGCTTCTGCGCGTGATCTCGATACTCTGGTCAAAGCCACGGGCGTCGTAAAGCCAATGCTCGGCAGTGAGATCCGCGTCGGAGCTCAACTCACCGGCGTTGTACGACGATTGTACGTCCAAACCGGTGAACCGGTGAAACGCGGTCAGTTGCTGCTCGAGTTAGACGCGCGTGGGCTCCGGGCTAAACGCGATCAAGCGGCAGCGGCGGCCGAGTCCGCCCGAGCGAATCTGAGCTACGCCGAGAACGATTGGCAACGACAGAGCGCACTCGCGCGATCCGGTGTCATCTCGGCGGGGGCACTCGACGCCGTGGAGCGATCACGCGCGGTTGCCAAAGCGACTGCGGCAGAAGCACAGGCCCAGTTGGCCTACGCGCGCTCCCAACTTGCCGATGCGCGCGTTACGTCACCCATGAACGGGATAGTAGCGGCGGTTAACGTCCAAATGGGCGAGCTAGTCTCGAACGATCCGACCAGCTCCGGATGCGTCACAATCATTGATCTAGAGCGACTCGAGGTCTGGGCTTACGTTGACGAGACAGATATCGGGCGAGTCCGAGCAGGTCAAAAGGTAAATTTCAGCGTCGATACGTACCCTGACCAAGAATACTCGGGTGAGGTGAGTACCATCTATCCCAAACCCGAGATTCGAGACAACGTCGTCAACTACGTCGCAGCGATCCGATTCGATAACGTGCCCGAACGCCTCCTGCGACCCGAGATGACCACCAACGTGAGAATCATTCTCGAGCGACGCGAAGGGGTACTTACGCTGCCGCGACGCGCCGTACGTCGCGACCGCGGCCAGAGTTACGTGCTCATTCCTCACGCACGCGGTGCGCAACGTCGCGAGGTGACACTTGGCAGTCGCGACGACAACTACGTCGAGGTAAAGCGCGGGCTGAACGCAGGAGATCAGATCTTGCTGTCGGACCCGTCCGCAGAGGCTTCGAACCAGGAGCAGAAGCAGTGACGTCACAACAAGTCATGGTTGAACTCAATCGCATTAGCAAAACCTACAGCCCTTCGAATCGGGAGGCTGTCCAAGCGCTGAAGCAGGTTCAGTTGCACGTTACGAAAGGCGAACTCGTCGCGATCGTAGGGGCTTCGGGATCGGGCAAATCGACGCTGCTCAATCTGCTCGGATTGCTGGATCGACCCAGCACAGGTAGCTACTTACTGGGCGGCGAAGATGTATCAAAGTTGAGCCTGGACCAACAAGCCCGCTTACGCAATCGCCGCATCGGCTTCGTATTTCAGGCGTTTCGACTGCTGCCACGCGCCAGCGCGCTCGAGAACGTAGAGCTTCCGCTGCTCTATTCGGATCGGCCGTCGAAGCCAGAGCGAGCGAAGGAATTGCTGAACGCCGTGGGCTTGGGTGATCGCCTGCATCATCGTGCCACTGAGCTCTCGGGAGGACAGCAACAACGCGTTGCGATCGCACGCGCCCTGGTGAATGCCCCAGATCTCCTACTTGCCGATGAACCCACGGGTAATCTCGACCAGCGTTCAGCCGCGGAGATTCTGGCGATCCTCCAGCGTTTGCACGACGACGGACATACAATCGTGCTCGTGACGCACGACGAAGGGATCGCGCGGACGTGCGGACGTGTTCTGCGATTGGAGGGTGGAAGGATCGTGTCTGATACTGTCTTGAAGGGCTCGCCAGCGAACGCCGCATTGCAGGCGTAGCCAATACGTTCTGTTTAGGTCCGCTCTTTACCGAGAGTGTTCCCCCTCGTCGCAAAGGAATCCCATGCGTAACACTTCAATCGCTAGCACCTGTATCAGGATGATGCTCCGCTACAAGCTCCGAACCTTCTCCATGCTGCTTGGTAGTCTAATCGGCGTCCTCGCGCTCACTCTAGTCGTATCGACTGGCAGGGGTATCGAGCGCAAGGTAATGCAAACCATTCAGCAGAATTTCAGCGCCTCAACGGTTCTGATCAGCAATTTCTCTGGCATGCTCAGTGGCGGACCGCGTGAGCAAGGCGCCCGCCTAACGCTAGACGACGCAGAGGTTCTAGCCGCGCGAATACCAGAGGTGCAGGCTTGGGATCCAATCGTGCTGATTGCATCTGCACAAGTGCGGCGCGACAACAGCACGACGTCCGTCCGTGTCATAGGCGGCTCGGAACGTGCGGAGAGAGTCTGGAATCGCAGCACCACGCGCGGGGAATTCTTCGAGGCCGCTGCGGTTGCGCACTCTGCACAAGTGGCGCTCGTTGGCGAGACAGTGGTGCGGAATCTATTCGGTGACGAAGATCCAATCGGGTCGCAGATTCTGGTCGGGATGGTGCCACTACGCGTGCTTGGTGTGCTCGAGCCGCTTGGAATTGACGCGCACGGCATGGATCGCGACAACGAGATCTTGGCTCCCGTCTCCACGGTAATGCATCGACTCCAGAACGTCGATTCCTTAACGGGGATCAAACTCTTGGCTCGAACACCGCAAGATGTCCCGGCGATTGGACGTGAGGTGAGGCTTATCTTGCGCGAACGTCACGCACTCGCGGCGGGAGCTCCGGACGATTTTACCCTAACGACCCCCACAGAGATGACGGCCCTCGTTGCTCAGGGTAAGCGAGTCTTCTTCGTGTTCTTGCCGCTCTCAGCCCTGTTGGCCATGCTGGCCGGTGCGGTCGTATCGGCGGCTCTCATGCTGCTATCGGTCAATCAACGTTGTGTAGAGATAGGGCTACGCCGGGCAGTTGGGGCGCGCGCACGGGACAT
>JBLNFG010001051.1:0-4652 GCA_050263495.1 Myxococcales bacterium
GCTGCCCTTTGAAAGCGTGAAAGCGCCGTACGCGTTGATCCGAGATCCGACGCAGATTGCGACGAATAACCAGCCTAACCAGCCCGAGCAGACGCCGGTGTGGAGATCGGCGCGCGTCGTGCTGTCGGCAACCGCTGCTGTGCTTCTGGTCCTGATAGGGGTTACGCTTTGGCTACGCTCGACTGAAAGAACAGAGCCCATCCTCTCAGCTGCCAGCGTTGTTTCCGTGAATTCGCTACCGCCCGTGACCACGACGCCCTTACCAGAAAAGGCTGAGGCTGCTGCACCATCCGCAACCATCGCAGCGGTACCGGCGAGCGCCACCGCGCTCGGGCCTAAGCCGAGGAAGACCGCTTCAATTGCTGGTTCGCAGCCTCGACGTGCAAGTCCCCAAGCCGCGAAAAGTAACGCCAACTTGCTTCCACCGAAGCCAATTGCCAAGAAGAATTACGAGGGAGGGTCGTTTGAGGACATCGTGGACACACGCCATTAGATTTGCTTTGGTTCTGCAAGTCGCAATGACGCCAGCCGCAGCGTTCGGCCAAACCAACGAGGCGATCGCCGAGTCGTTGTTTCTCGAGGGTAAGCAGCTTTATAGCGAGAAGAAGTACGAGTTCGCGTGCACCAAGCTGGCCCAAAGCCACAAGGCTGATCCCGCTGGCGGCACCGTAATGCTGCTCGCCATGTGTTACGAACAGCTCGGGCGCACGGCAAGTGCATGGGCCAAGTACGGCGAAGCGTTGGCGCTGGCGCGCCGCGATGGCCGGCAAGATCGGGCTCAAAAGGCACAAGAGAGTATCGAGGCGCTCGCACCGCAGCTCACTTACGCCAACGTCACACTCGAAGACGCTGCCAGCAAGCAGATCCCGATGGAGTTCGTGCTCGACGAGGTGCCCATTCCTCTTCTGATCGACGCGAAGGTTCCAATTGATCCCGGACCACATCGGCTCCTCGTGCGTGCGAAAGGGTACGAAGCGTGGAGCTGCGATTTCGAGATCACGCCCTTGATTCCTGTCCTGACGATCACCGTTCCCATGCTCAAGCGAGAGCCGGTCGAGCCCTCGAGTACAGCGCTCTCGCAGTCTCGATCCGCTGAGCCCCGAACGGCTCAGTCAGGGCAGTTTGTAGCGGCGACCAGCCCCGAACCCAGCTCCTATTCGACGACGCGGACGCTAGGCTGGGTCATCGGTGGGGCCGGCCTGGTATCGCTTGGAGTTGGAACCTACTTCGCGGTCCATGCGAGCCGTCTGAGTGACAAGGCGAATGCTACGTGCCCCGCAAGCGAGTGCGCTGATCGCGACGCTGTCGCATGGAACGACGACGCGCGGCGGAGCGCTAACATGAGTACCTGGTTCGTGGGAGCCGGGGCAGCAGCACTAGTCGCGGGAGGAGCGATGGTGGTGTTCGGCGGCCACTCCGAAGGATCGCTTTCCGCGGGCGCGTTCGTGCTGCCACACGGCGGCACGTTGTCCTTCCGGGGCACGTATTAGGCGAGTCCAGATCGAGCGCACCTCGTCGACGTCTCGTTGCTTGTGTTGGTCGTGCGCCACGGGCACGTACTAGACGAGTCCAGATCGAGCGCACCTCGTCGTGTACGAAGTCGCGTGGCCAGCGTGTTCGCGCGTGTCGATGCGATCCTCGGTGGCCAGCGCCGTATGCGAGTCTTGTTGCGGATTCGACACGCGGCGATGGCCTCGAGCCACACGCGGATCAGAGCAAGATGATATGGCGGCAGCCAGATTGGCATGGCGAGCCAATGTTGATGCCATCGTCGCAGTCTTCACCTGCTTGCTGGATGCCGTCACCACAATATTCGCCAAGGCGACAGCCGGCTCCGCATTGGCCATATCCGCCGTCATTCTTCCCGTCGTCGCATTCCTCACCAATGCCGACGATGCCGTCACCGCAGAACGGCGTGCAGTCGCTGGCAGCCGCGTTGAAGCCACTCAGCGTTAGCTTGTAACTCGACGCGTCGCGTTGTCGCTCGGCGTGAAACACCATGATCTCGTACACCTTGCCGTTCTCGAGCCCAAAGCTGCTAGCGGAAGCGGCGTCGAGCGTGACCGAGCCGGTAACTGGTCCATGAATGCCACCCAAGTCGACGGCTAGCTTGCGATTGACGAATACCCAAACGTCATCGTCGCCAAGGAACTCGAGCTTGTACGTCTTCGTTGCGTCGAATTGGAACCAGTAACCCGCCTGACTCGTGAAGCTAAAGTTGTGCTTGGGAGGCGGATTACCCGGCTCCTCAGTCCACCACGAGGCATAGATTTTCTCGGCAATTTTGGCGACCAACCGCTCGTCTGCGGGGGAGAAGGGATCCGCATCGACGGGGAAGAACAGCGGGTTACCATCGACGCGTTCGACGAGTTCGAGCGCCTTGTAAGAACCGCTCTCTTCGTCGATGTAACATTCGAGGATCTCGCCGACGGCACCGTCACATTCCGTGGTACCGAACTTGGACGTACACGGAATAATGTCTCCGTTGTCGTCCACCTTGGCGTCCTTGGGGCTGCCACACCAATTGAGTAACTTGACCTTGGTCCACTGCTTTCCGTCTTCTCCCCATCGGTTGACGTAGGCGCCGCTACCGCTATTCCACAACGTCAACTTGCCGACGGTCGTACTGTTAGTGCCCGGCACGTCACGGTACCAAGACGCAAACGATTCTTTGCTAGCGACATTGGCGCCGGTGAGCCCTGAATAGACGGGCTTTCCGTCTTGGTCTAGCTCATTCGCGGCAATCCCAGGCAGCGCATCGGTGCGCCCAGTAGCGCCGGGCTCGAAGTCCGTTGGGTTATGAAATTTGAAGTCGCGAAACACCGCTGGCACCTGCATCGAGTCGCCGAGCTCTGGTTGGCGGCAGGTGAATCCTGGTTCTTCGGTGCAATCCGCAGAGCAACCGTCGCCGTTGATGTTGTTTCCGTCGTCGCAGGCTTCGTCGAGCACAATCCCGTCGCCACAGGTCGAGCGGCACGGCCCTTCGCCGCACTTCGGTTCGTGCTGGCAGTCTGCGGAGCAGCCATCGAACGGCAACGCGTTGCCATCCTCGCAGCTTTCCGCTCCTTCGATGATGCCGTCGCCGCACGTCGTCGGTGTGCACTTGCTCGGCGTGCCGCTGCATTTATAGCCAACCTCGTATTTGCAGCTCGCGGAGCAGCCGTCACCGTTCTTCTTATTCCCGTCGTCGCATAACTCGGGAAACATCATTACGCCGTCTCCGCAGCGTGCGATTTGTCGACAGGGTTCGCCTGCTGGTACGCAAGAATAGCCTACCTCTACGCCGCGACAATTATCTAGACAGCCGTCGCCGGAATTCCGATTCCCGTCGTCGCACGCTTCATCCTCGTCGAGGACGCCGTCTCCGCATTTGGGCGTGGGCGGTTTGCCGATCACGTCGATGAGCGGACCTGAAGTCGAGACACCCGTCGTACTGCCCGATCCTCCGCTCGTGAAGATGCTACTCGCGCCCCCACTTGCACTGCCGCTACCCGGCACGAACCCACCACCTTCACCGGTCGAGCAAGCCGTCCAGACCCCCACGCCAACCAAAACCAAGCAGACAGGAAAGGAAGTATTCATCTGCAAAATATATGCGAAGTTCAGTGCCTTTGCCACGACGTCCACCCGCAGTCAGACTCCCAGTGCATCGACCGGGTTGAATCGACGTCAAACCGGAAATGCCTTTCTCGCGGGATTGGCACGTCCTTGGACCCGATCTATTCTTCAGACCAGATGGCAACCCTGCAGCCTGTTCGCGCAAAGAGGCATACTGTTTTGTTGCTGGCATGCGGTCTGCTGGCGAGCGCCTGCAACGGAGGATTCGTGCGCCAACCGCGCTCGCAGTCCTGCAACGAGGCCGTTAACTTGTGTATGCAGCAATGCGCCAATCGCCCCGACACGCTAACCAACCAGAATCAGGGAGCCGTTGCGGGCCCCTTGGGAACGAAGTCCGGTTCTGATCGTTCTTGTGAGGCCAGCTGCGAGTCACGCTGCAAATAGGGCCAGATCAGGGCTAGATCGATGACGCACTCCACCACGGACCCCTAACGGATTGACGTCACTTGGAGCGAAGGAGCCGCCGCGTCCGCCGTGCCCTTTCGCGGCGGCGGGAATACCCGCGGCTGCTGCGCTCTTGCGTCGTGCGCTCGTCACTTCGAAGGACCCGTCGCGTGCCCTTTCGCGGCGGCGGGAATACCCGCGGCTGCTGCGCTTTTGCGTCGTGCGCTCGTCACTTCGAAGGACCCGTCGCGTCCAGCGGCGTACTTTGCCCGTCGCCAACACCCCCCGATACTGAACGGAAGTCGGGGAGTGTTGTTCGTCGCGGTCATCATTAGAAGGGCGCAGCGAGCGGCGCGCGCGGTCGTTCTTGGCGCTGGTGGTTTAGGGCGCCTGATACGAAATACTGGCTCCCGAATAATTGGCGGCCGGACCAAGCACGACAGCCCCGGGTGCATCGTCAATGGTCGTAGCAGAAGGCGCCCAATTGACCGTCACCGCTCCGACCGTGACCGAAAGCGATTCGACGTAGAGTCCAATCGTCTGCCGAGATCCGCTCAGGTTTTGAATGCGGAAGCCTGCACGCGCTGCCGGAGTGAGATTGCTGCAGTTGAACTGCTTCGACACGCTGACAAAGCCCGCCGCGGCGATCG
>JBLNFG010001052.1:0-4390 GCA_050263495.1 Myxococcales bacterium
AATCCGCGGCGCCAGAAGCGAAGATCTGCTCGTCTTTTTCGATGACGACTTCTACCCAACAACGGACTACATCGACGAGGCAACTAGTCTATTTATGCGGCAGCCCGACGTAGTCGTGGCAACCAATCATCCGAAACTCGACGGCGCTAGCGGGCGCGGAATTAGCCACGACGAAGCCATGCGAGCTGTCAGCGAAATGGAACAGACCCCGCTGCCACCTGAACAGTTGACGCCAACCTACGCGGGCTACGGTTGCAACATGGTGGTGCGTCTCAAAGCCGTTCGCGACCATCAAGTGTGGTTCGATGAAAACCTACCACTCTACTCTTGGCTGGAGGATGTCGACTTCAGCCGACGCCTGGCGAAACATGGCCGGGTGGTGCGAAGCAACCGTTTGCGCGGAGTGCACCTAGGGACCAAGCTCGGGCGCACATCGGGGGTGCGATTCGGCTACTCGCAAATTGCCAACCCAATGTACATGCTCCGCAAGGGGTCGATGGATCTCCGGTACGCTTTGCAACAGATGGGTCGCAACGTGGCGATGAATACACTCCTAGCACTCTGGCCTGAACCGTGGGTAGATCGTGCCGGGCGTTTTCGGGGAAATGCCCTCGCACTGAAGCACCTGCTGCGGGGGAAACTCCATCCGCTCAACATTGAGGAGCTAGACTAAATGGTTGCGGTTGCGTCCACAACGCTCAACCCACGCCATTCGGAACGGGTCTGGCGTTTGGGTATCGACGGGGAAGCGCTCCGTGCGCCGCTCTCGGGCATCGGCACCTACGTACATAAGCTATGCTGTGAGCTTGAGCGATTGCTGCCGAACGCGGTTCTTCTAGCGTATTCTCGCTTGCCGGCATCACGCCTCGTCTTGCCTTCGTCGCGCTGGATCCTCAGATACGAAACCATCCCCGTGCTGCGCCGCACACCGTCGTTCTTGTGGCTCAAGACACGCGGCGCGGCGCTCTGTGCCCAGGACAATCTGGACCTGTTTTGGGCCAACCGCACCTTACACCCGCGGCTGGCGACCCCAGTACACACCGTGTGTACCGTGCATGACTTGAATCACGTGCTCGTTCCGGCGACGATGCAATTGCCCACGCTCTGGTCCCATCGACTGTGGTTCGAAGAGGACTTGCGACTTGCCGATACCGTCATCGCAAACTCGCACGGCACTGCTCGCCGGGTGGAGCAACTGCTGAAACGGCCTGTGTCGACCGTTGTGCCACCGGGGCTAGGTTCTGCATTTCACGTACCCACGCCGGGCGACGTCAGGGCCGCGCAAGGCGCGCTGTCAAGCCACGGCATCCGCGCACCCTACTTGCTCTCGGTGTCCACGCGGGAGCCCAGAAAAAACATCCAGGTTTTACTCGAAGCGTTCGTTGAACTCAGACAGCGCGGGCAGCTTGATGGCTACAGCCTGGTGTTGGTTGGTCCGAGTGGATGGAAGAACGCACCGTTGGAACGGGCATTGCGAAAGACCGCCCCTTACGGCGTCATCACGACCGGCTACGTACCTGAGCCACTGTTACCGGTACTGTATGCCCAAGCCGAGGCGTTCGTATTCCCTTCGCTCTACGAAGGCTTCGGCATGCCTGTCCTCGAGGCACGTGCCTGTGGCACACGCGTCGTAGTGTCGGACACGCCGGAGTTGCGCGAGGCTGGCGGTCCACATGCCATTCTTACCGAAACAAGTGTTGCGGGCGTGCGCGACGGAATTCTGCGTGCGCTCGGTGCTCCGCGCACACTCGAGGCTGGGCTTAGCTCGGAGTACTCTTGGTCGCACGCCGCCGCACAGCTAGCGACTGTATTCCGGAATTCCGTGCGAGAAATTGAGAGTCAACCATGAGCGTCGAGTCGGAAAGAAGTGAGCTCTCGGTCATTGTCTGCACCCAAAACCGGGCAGAATGTGCCATTGCATGCATAGAGACTCTGCTTCGCCAGCCGCACGCAGAGGCGCTCGACATCATCGTGGTCGATAACGCGTCGAGGCCACAACAGCGCGAGCAGTTGGGCGCAGCACTAGCGTCCAAACCGGTCCGGTTATTCGACGAGGCTAGAGCGGGAGTGTCCTATGCTCGCAACTACGGTTTTTCGCTTGCACGTTCGAACTGGGTCGCATACCTGGACGATGACGCGCTCCCGTTCCCCGACTGGACGGAGCGTGCCCTCGAGCTTGTCGCTCGAGACGAGCCGCACGTTGGCCTCATTGGTGGCGCGGTTCTCCCTAGGTGGCCGAAACTGGCAAACCAAGCCCAGGTCGACCCGACGCGTCTAGGAGATCGCTGGCTCACCTTGCTGTCCCTCATTGACTCGGAGCGGCGCCCCCATGGCTCGGCGGTCCCAGAGATTGTGGCGTGCAACATGCTAGTTCGCCGGAACCTCCTGGAGGAAGTGGGTGGGTTCCCAACCAATCTGGGGCGTACTCCAGGAAGTCTACTGGGCGGGGAAGAGATCGCGGTAGCGCGCCTAGTAGCGGAGCGAGGCTTCGCGGTGCGCTTCGACCCCGAACTTCGCGTGTATCACCAGATTCACGCCGAACGCCTCGGAACGGATTGGGTGCGGCGGCGTGCCGAGGCGGAAGGTGAGCTTCTGTGGAAATGTGCACCTTCCGCCGCTACAACAGCCAAGGTCATTCTCTCGATCCCGTATCTTGCGTTGGCTTCAGGACTCAGGGGGTTTCGCGATCGGAAGCCTCGCAACTACGATTTTCACGTTCGGCTCTGGAACAACCTCGGCTTTCTCAAGTCTGCACTCTCTTCGGTATTGCAGAAGTGACTCAGCTCAAGACGGCGGAGTGCCACCACTCCGAGGAGACGTCTTCAACGTCAGAGGGACACTCTGGGTTGGGAAGTCCAGATACACGGCTGCTGCTCCAATCGGAACGAACGCAGCACCGGTCGCATTCTTCACGGGCGTTACGGCTTGACCGTAGGCGTCGGTGATCTTGGCAGATTGGATTTGACCCTCTAGCTTGAGCCATTCCAAGGACGGTTCGACGCTCCAAACCACCAGCTTCGTGTAACTGTCGCGCCAGAAAGCGAACGCCTGAGTCCCGCTCGATCGATGATCGGAGCCAACAACCTGACCCTTGTAGAAGAAGTCTCCCAGAGTATCGCTGAGTGTCTTGAACGTTCGATAGCTTTTGCGCTTCTCGCCTGAGTTCGTCGTCAGCCCCATCGGACCGTCCACGTTGTCTTGCGTAGAGAACCAGCACAGCGTTTCGGCTCCGGCAGCTTCCGCAAGCACAAATGCCCGCGGAAGCCAAGCAGCTACTGTGTCCTCGCTAAATACCGTTCCGTTCGCGGTTGCCTGATCAACGGGCCACCCCCATTCAGTGATCCACATTCCTGGCGTTCTACCAAGCTTCTTTTGCCCTTGTTCACGCAGCCTTCTCACTGCAGAGCCGAACGAGCAGTCGTTGTCTACGCCCACGAACGGCGACATCCAATCGGTGTTCGACTCGATCGCTGTGCGCTCCGGAACCCCTTGAACGTAGGGGTGAAACGCGAACCCATCCAAGTCATTTGGCAGACCAGCTTCGAGGAACCAGTAGTGAATCACCCACATATCGTCGTTGGTGATAAGTGGAATGGTCTTGTCATACGCCTTCACCCGAGCAACGGCTTCCTTAACCATTCGCAGGTAGTGATCGACCCATGGGGAGGGTGGCGCACCATTCCATTGACCTCCCAACACAGGTCGCAACACCATGTTGTGGGGCTCGTTCCACATTTCTAGGACGAAGCGCACTCCGGCCTTTCTCAAACGTTTGGCAGCCTCAACTGCGTAGTTGCCAAAGGCAACTGGGTCGAATGCCGCTGCCGGATTGGTATCCGTCGCTTTGTACGCGTTGAAAGCGTCGTAGCCAAGTAGATAGATGACGCCAATGTCGTGTGCCTTGTAGAACTCCAAACGCTCGCGAAATGCTGAGGGAAACTCGGCAATCTCGCCGGGCTTGGGCTCCATGACTGACCAATCCACCGTATCGCGAGCCCAGCGCACGCCGAGATCTGTCAGCATTTCCAAGTCGGATTGGGATTGACCTTGGGCGAACTTGGTAGAAACACCTAAGGCCTCGCGGAACCGTCGACTCGAGCGGCTCTGGCTCGACGCTTGCACGGTGGGTGTTGACTCCTGAGAAGGACTCCCTCCTGCTGTCGGCATTTGTTCGCCCGCCGCAGGAGGCTGTCCACCAACACCGGATGTGCCTCCGCCGATCGCTGTGGCGGTCGATCGCGGCACGGTGCTTTGAGTGGCCACTGACGCGGGCTGCCCACCCGATTCGGTATTCTGCGTGCCGCTCGCTTGCCCGCCCGTTGGGGAGAACTGACCCGCTCCCAGTGCTGCCGTACCAGGTGGGGAACTTGAACTTGACGAGCTTTCTGCC